>NZ_JBRIQR010000012.1:0-140784 GCF_052983755.1 Enterobacter sp. CFEC122
ATTACGCTTTCCCGCTTCAGAGTCAAGCGTTTATTTTCGCTATTCTCTGCTGACCCGGCGGCGTGTGTGCCGTTATTCCGTGTCAGTGGAGGCGCATTATAGGGAGTAATTCCGAACCTGCAAGGATAAAGTGAAAATTATTTACTGACTGCTCACTTTCCAGGCAAACCTCACTCCAGACCTCAATTTTCGCCTGGTTTTTAAACAAAAACGAGCCGCAAGCGGCTCGTTTTTGCGTTTTGTGACTTACTGCACTGCCACAATACGATCGTCGTTGGCTTCCAGACGGATAATTTTACCAGGAACCAGTTCCCCGGAGAGGATCTGCTGCGCCAGCGGGTTTTCGATCTGCTGCTGGATAGCACGTTTCAATGGACGCGCACCGTACACCGGATCGTAACCATTCTTACTCAGCAGTTTCAGCGCATCGTCGGAGATGTGAATTTCATATCCACGCTCTTCCAGACGTTTGTACAGACGCTGCAGCTGGATCTGCGCAATCGACGCAATGTGTTTCTCACCCAGAGGATGGAATACCACCACTTCATCAATACGGTTGATGAACTCCGGACGGAAGTTATGGCTTACCACACCCAGCACCAGATCCTTAATGTGGCTGTAGTCCAGTTCACCGAAACGTTCCTGAATCAAATCGGAACCCAGGTTCGACGTCATAATGACAACCGTATTACGGAAGTCGACCGTTCTCCCCTGCCCGTCGGTCAGACGACCATCGTCCAGCACCTGAAGCAGGATGTTGAACACATCCGGATGCGCTTTTTCCACCTCATCCAGCAGGATGACGGAATAAGGACGACGACGCACCGCTTCTGTCAGGTACCCACCTTCTTCATAACCCACATATCCTGGAGGCGCCCCGACCAGACGCGAGACGGAGTGTTTCTCCATAAACTCTGACATGTCGATACGCACCATCGCATCGTCGCTGTCGAACATAAAGTTAGCCAGCGCTTTGCACAGCTCGGTTTTACCGACACCCGTCGGCCCCAGGAACAGGAATGAACCAATCGGACGGTTCGGATCGGACAGCCCTGCACGACTACGACGAATAGCATTCGAAACCGCTTCAACCGCTTCGTTCTGGCCAATCACACGATTGTGGAGATCGTTCTCCATGCGCAGCAGTTTTTCACGCTCGCCTTCCAGCATGCGCGCCACCGGAATACCGGTCCAGCGGGCAAGCACTTCCGCAATCTCGGCATCCGTCACTTTATTACGTAACAGACGCATCGTTTTTCCTTCTGACTGCGTCGCAATCTCAAGCTGTTTTTCCAGCTCAGGAATTTTGCCGTACTGCAGCTCTGACATTCGCGCCAGGTCGCCCACGCGTCGCGCCTGCTCAATGGCAATTTTTGCCTGTTCGAGTTCAGCTTTGATGGTCTGCGTACCAGAAAGGGAGGCTTTCTCGGCTTTCCACTCTTCTTCCAGCTCAGAATACTGGCGCTCTTTATCGTCCAGTTCTTCATTGAGCATATCGAGACGTTTCTTACTGGCTTCATCAGACTCTTTCTTCAGCGCCTGCTGTTCCAGCTTGAGCTGAATGATGCGTCGGTCGAGTCGGTCCAGCTCTTCCGGCTTCGAGTCAATCTGCATACGAATGCTCGACGCCGCTTCATCAATCAGGTCGATGGCTTTATCCGGCAGCTGACGGTCAGCAATATAACGATGCGAAAGCGTCGCCGCCGCAACGATGGCCGGGTCAGTGATCTGCACATGGTGGTGCAGTTCATAACGCTCTTTCAGACCACGCAGGATCGCGATGGTATCTTCAACGCTTGGCTCGGCAACAAATACTTTTTGGAAACGACGTTCCAGCGCAGCATCTTTCTCAATGTACTGACGGTACTCATCCAGCGTGGTGGCACCGACGCAGTGAAGTTCACCGCGCGCCAGTGCAGGTTTCAGCATGTTCCCGGCATCCATTGCGCCGTCTGCCTTACCGGCACCGACCATGGTGTGCAGCTCGTCGATAAACAGGATGACGTTACCTTCCTGTTTCGCCAGATCGTTCAGCACGCCTTTCAGACGCTCTTCAAACTCACCGCGGTATTTCGCACCGGCCACCAGCGCGCCCATGTCCAGCGCCAGTACGCGGCGGCCTTTCAGGCCTTCCGGCACTTCACCGTTCACAATACGCTGCGCCAGCCCTTCAACAATCGCGGTTTTACCGACACCCGGTTCACCTATCAGTACCGGGTTGTTCTTGGTACGACGTTGCAGTACCTGAATGGTACGGCGGATTTCTTCATCACGGCCGATCACCGGGTCAAGTTTGCCCTGTTCAGCACGCTCGGTCAGATCGACCGTAAATTTCTTCAAAGCCTGACGTTGGTCTTCGGCTCCCTGATCGTTCACGCTTTCACCTCCGCGCATGTTCTCAATCGCCTGAGTCACATTGGCGGTGGTCGCACCGGCGGATTTCAGCAGGTCGGTCAAGGTACCGCGTGATTCAAGCGCCGCCAGAACAAACAGCTCTGACGAAATAAAATTGTCCCCACGTTTTTGCGCCAGCTTGTCGCAAAGGTTCAGGACACGCACCAGATCCTGCGACGGCTGAACGTCGCCGCCGGTCCCTTCGACCTGCGGTAAACGGCTCAGCGCCTGATCGATAGCGGTGCGTAACTGGCCAGCATTAATGCCAGCGGACGTTAATAAAGGACGTACCGATCCCCCTTCCTGATTCAGCAAGGCGCTCATTAGATGAAGAGGTTCGATAAATTGGTTGTCGTGCCCCAGTGCGAGGGACTGGGCATCGGCGAGAGCAAGCTGGAATTTATTAGTAAGACGATCCAGACGCATAACTCCTCCCATAACAGGTCAAATTTGCTACTGGAGATTAAATGAGGTCATCCCTCAATTATTCAAGGTTAATGACCTGAATTATGTGAAAAGAAAACGGCACGTGCCGGATCGTCTTGATTCTTTAGGTTATATCAGCCAAATGAAACTTGCCATACGGCCCGTCGTCTTGTCGCGGCGATAAGAGAAAAAATCACCCTTTTCGGTGAAGGTGCAGCGATCGCCGCCGAAGATCTGCGTCACGCCGACGCGGTTCAGGCGCTGGCGGGCGAGCTGGTAAATATCGGCCAGATATTTATCCCCCGAAGGCAGGAAGGCGTCCACCGCTTGCGGATCTTTTTCCATAAAGGCTTCGCGAACTTCCGGCCCCACTTCAAAAGCGCGAGGGCCAATGGCCGGGCCAAGCCAGGCCATAATATTGGCGGGCTCATCCTTAAAGCAGGCGACGGTTTCTTCCAGCACGCCTTCACACAGTCCACGCCAGCCCGCGTGCGCTGCAGCCACCTCGGTGCCTGCACGGTTGCAGAACAGCACTGGCAGACAATCGGCGGTCATTACGGCACAAACGGTTCCCGGCGTATTGCTGTAAGAGGCATCAGCGCGTTTGGAAGCATAGGGCTCTCCCGTCAACTTCAGCACCGCCTTGCCATGAACCTGTTCCAGCCAGACCGGTTTCGACGGCAGGTTCCCCGCTGCAAACAGACGCCTGCGGTTCTCTTCCACGTGTTCCAGGTTATCGCCACAGTGTGCGCCGAGGTTCAACGACGCCCACGCGCCCTGACTCACACCGCCAGTGCGGGTTGAACTGCAGGCAGCCACGCCGGCAGGCAATGGCCACTCCGGGACAATCAGTTTGGTCATAACCAGTCCACTTGATCCTTATGTTCTTCGAAATCAGCACGCATGGCGTCAATAAGGTCCACCATATCCTGCGGGATAGGCGCATGCCACTCCATCTGAATACCGGTGATAGGGTGATAAAGACGCAGCATGGTCGCGTGCAGCGCCTGACGATCGAATTTACGCAATACGCTGATGAACTCATCCGATGCGCCTTTAGGCGGACGCGGACGACCACCGTAGACCTGATCCCCCACCAGCGGATGGGTAATGTGGGCCATATGCACGCGGATCTGGTGAGTACGTCCGGTCTCCAGACGCAGACGCAGGCGCGTATGAATACGGAAGTGCTCCATAATGCGGTAATGCGTCACCGCCGGTTTACCCATCGGATGCACCGACATATGGGTACGCTTGGTCGGGTGACGGCTAATGGGCTCTTCCACCGTCCCGCCAGAAGTCATATGTCCAATGGCTACCGCTTCATATTCACGGGTGATTTCGCGCAGCTGCAGCGACTCCACCAGACGGGTCTGAGCAGGAACGGTCTTCGCCACCACCATCAGACCGGTAGTGTCTTTATCCAGACGGTGCACGATGCCCGCGCGCGGAACATCCGCGATCGGCGGATAGTAATGGAGAAGTGCGTTAAGTACCGTACCGTCAGGGTTTCCCGCGCCCGGATGAACAACCAGGTCGCGCGGCTTGTTGATCACCAGAATGTCATCATCTTCATAGACGATGTCCAGTGGGATATCCTGCGGCTCGAAGCGGATTTCCTCTTCGATTTCAGCATTGATGGCGACAGCTTCCCCACCTAACACTTTCTCTTTTGGTTTGTCCCAGATCTTGCCGTTTACCATCACGCGCTGGTCAAGGATCCATTCTTTTATGCGTGAACGCGAATAATCAGGGAACAATTCGGCCAAAGCCTGATCTAAGCGTTGACCGAGCTGATTTTCGGAGACTGTTGCGGTGAGTTCTACTCGTTGTGCCATAAACTGCTTCTTCGTTTAACGTTGGGTTTTACGGCTTTGCCGTTTAATATAGTGTGCTATTGTAGCTGGTCTTAATCGGGAGCAGGAACAGAGTTTCTCCCGGACAAACATTTGAGGAAAGTCAAAACGTCATGACGCGCATGAAATATCTGGTGGCAGCGGCCACGTTGAGCCTGGCTTTGGTGGGCTGCTCCGGTTCAAATGAACAGGTCCCTGACAATCCGCCGAATGAAATCTATGCGACTGCACAACAAAAGTTGCAGGACGGTAACTGGAAACAGGCGATAACGCAACTGGAAGCGTTGGATAATCGCTATCCATTTGGTCCGTATTCGCAGCAGGTACAGTTAGATCTCATCTACGCATACTATAAAAATGCCGATCTACCGCTGGCTCAGGCAACCATCGATCGTTTCATGCGTCTGAACCCGACTCATCCTAACATCGACTATGTGATGTACATGCGCGGGCTCACCAACATGGCGCTGGATGACAGTGCGCTGCAGGGCTTCTTCGGAGTGGATCGTTCCGACCGTGACCCGCAGCATGCGCGTGACGCCTTCAATGACTTCTCTAAACTGGTGCGCGGCTATCCAAACAGCCAGTACGTGACCGACGCCACCAAGCGTCTGGTGTTCCTGAAAGATCGTCTGGCGAAATATGAATACTCCGTGGCGGACTACTATACCCGCCGTGGCGCATGGGTTGCCGTGGTTAACCGCGTAGAAGGTATGCTGCGTGATTACCCGGATACTCAGGCAACGCGCGACGGCCTGAAGCTGATGGAAAATGCTTACCGTCAGATGCAGATGACCGCTCAGGCTGAAAAAGTGGCGAAAATCATCGCCGCGAACAGCAGCAACACCTGATTTTGCCTCAATGCAAAACGGCAGCCCGAAGGCTGCCGTTTTTTTATTCGTTTCTGAGCGTCGCTGAAGCGCGTTAGCCTCAACACATCCAGTCAACTATGTCCTCAATTTTTGCCTTCTACAAGGTAAATCTCACCTCTTCCTGCCCTGCCTCACAAAAAAGATTCCCTGACAAAAACCGACAAAATAACGTGATCTAAATCACACATTTTGACATTAGGTCGGGTATGCTGGAATCACCAAGACGGAAAGACAAGAGGTAAAATTTATGACAATGAACATTACCAGTAAACAAATGGAAATTACTCCGGCAATTCGCCAGCACGTCGCAGACCGTCTCGCCAAACTGGATAAATGGCAAACACATTTGATTAATCCACATATCATCCTGTCCAAGGAGCCGCAGGGTTTCATCGCTGACGCAACTATCAATACTCCAAACGGCCATCTGGTCGCCAGCGCAAAACATGAGGATATGTACACCGCTATAAACGATTTGATCAACAAGCTGGAACGGCAGCTCAATAAAGTGCAACACAAAGGTGAAGCCCGTCGCGCCACAACGTCGGTGAAAGACGCCAGCTTCGCGGAAGAAGTTGAAGAAGAGTAATCCTTTAAATTGAGTGTACCGCCAACGCGCCTTCGGGCGCGTTTTTTGTTTTTTATTGACAGGGTGAAAACAGTACGGGTACTTTAACGATATCACTCACAGGATGACTTTATGAAACTTACGCCGTTCTTCTTCGCATTCTTTTTTACCTTCCCCTGAACGGGAGGCGTTTCGTCGTGTGATAAAGAATGCGAAGACGAACAACAAGGCCTCCCACACCGGGGGGCCTTTTTTATTGATAACGATAAGATGAGACAGGCAACACTATGACACCGGAAAACCCGTTACTGGATCTGCGCGTAAAAATCAGCGCGCTGGATGAGAAACTGCTGGCGCTGCTGGCCGAACGCCGCTCCCTCGCCGTTGAAGTGGGCAAAGCCAAGCTGGACTCCCATCGTCCGGTCCGTGATATCGACCGCGAGCGGGATCTGCTGGAACGTCTCATTCAGCTCGGCAAAGCGCATCATCTCGATGCCCACTACATTACCCGGCTGTTCCAGCTCATCATCGAAGACTCCGTTCTGACCCAGCAAGCGCTACTCCAGCAGCACCTCAATAAAACCAATCCGCACTCTGCGCGTATCGCTTTCCTCGGGCCAAAGGGCTCTTATTCTCACCTGGCCGCACGTCAGTATGCCGCTCGCCATTTCGAAGAATTTATTGAAAGCGGCTGCGCGAAGTTTGCCGACATTTTTAACCAGGTCGAGACCGGCCAGGCGGATTACGCCGTGGTGCCGATTGAAAACACCAGCTCCGGCGCCATCAACGACGTCTACGATTTGCTGCAGCACACCAGCCTGTCGCTGGTCGGCGAGCTGACGATCCCTATCGATCACTGCGTGCTGGTCTCCGGCTCAACGGACCTGAACACGATCGAAACGGTCTACAGCCACCCGCAGCCGTTCCAGCAGTGCAGCCAGTTCCTGAACCGCTATCCGAACTGGAAAATTGAGTACACCGAAAGCACCTCGGCGGCGATGGAAAAAGTCGCCCAGGCGAACTCCCCCAACGTTGCGGCGCTGGGCAGCGAAGCGGGCGGCGCGCTGTATGGTTTACAGGTGCTGGAACGCAACCTGGCGAACCAGACGCAAAATATTACCCGCTTCGTGGTGCTGGCCCGCAAGGCAATCAATGTGTCTGACCAGGTACCGGCCAAGACTACGCTGCTGATGGCCACCGGCCAACAGGCCGGTGCACTGGTTGAAGCCCTTCTGGTGCTGCGTAATCACAATCTGATCATGACCCGGCTGGAATCGCGCCCAATCCACGGTAACCCGTGGGAAGAGATGTTCTACCTTGATATCCAGGCCAACCTGGAGTCTGCTTCCATGCAGAAAGCCCTGCGCGAGCTGGGCGAAATCACCCGCTCTATGAAAGTGCTGGGCTGCTATCCGAGCGAAAACGTCGTCCCGGTCGATCCAATCTAACGTTCGATAAAACGGCTTTTCTTCATCCCTGCCACGCTCATCGGCAGGGTGAAGATGGCGCCGGAGAGCGGATATTTCGCCACCTCCTCCGCATCCATATTTTCCCGCGTGGTGGTAATAAAAAGCGTTTTCATATCATCGCCGCCAAAGCAGACCATCGTCGGGCAACGCACCGGCATGCGATACTCTTCCAGCTGCTCCCCTTGCGGTGAAAAACGCGCGATGCGCCAGCCGTCAAACATCGCGCTCCAGTAACAGCCTTCCACATCCATCGCCGCGCCGTCCGGTATCCCCTCGCCCTCTTTAAACTGACGAAACACCTCTCGCTTACCCGGTTCGCCCTGCTCATCAAGCGGGGTACGGTAGATCACACCGTTTGGCGTATCTGAGGTAAACATCCACTGCTTATCCGGGCTAAACGCCAGGCCGTTATGCCCGTGGATATCGCACTGGATCACCTTCGGCGTCAGGTCGTTGTCGATGCGCATCAGCAGGGCGCCGTTGTAATCTCCCGGCCCCCAGAACGTGCCCGCATAGAACCGGCCCAGATGGTCGGTGCCTCCATCGTTAAAACGCGCCAGCTGCGGGTTAGAGGGGTTATCACACACCTTGCGGCGCAGCAGGCCGTGTTTATCGGTCAGCCAGATACCCGTTCGCATCGCAACGATAAAACCACCCTGCTCACGCAGCGCGAAACACCCCACCTCCTCGTGGAAAGAGAGTACGGTGTGTTCCGCCGTCGGCAGATGGTAGCGGTGGATCTCGCCTTCCAGAATATCGGCCCAGTAGAGCGCCTGCTCTTCGGCGCTCCATGTCGGGCATTCAGGCAAATGCCCGGTGTAATTCAACAGCAGCTGCGGTTCAGCCATGACAGTTCCCCAAAATGAAAAAAGCCAGCATTGCTGGCTTTCAGTATATACATCATCGCATTACTGGCGACTGTCATTTGCCTGGCGCAACAACGTCCGGCTCTCATTCTGGAAACGCTGCGCATAATCGCCAAACCAGTGCTCGACCTTGCGGAAGCTATCGATAAACGCCTGCTTGTCTCCGTGCTCAAGCAGCGTAATGGCTTCTCCAAAGCGCTGATAGTAGCGCTTGATCAGAGCCAGGTTGTTTTCGGAAGACATAATGATGTCCGCGTACAGCTGCGGATCCTGCGCGAACAGACGTCCAACCATCGCCAGCTCCAGACGATAGATAGGTGAAGAGAGCGCCAGCAGCTGTTCAAGCTGCACGTTCTCTTCCGCCAGATGCAGGCCGTAGGCAAACGTCGCAAAGTGGCGCAGCGCCTGAATGAACGCCATGTTCTGGTCGTGCTCAACCGCGCTGATGCGGTGCAGTCGCGCGCCCCATACCTGAATTTGTTCCAGGAACCACTGATAGGCTTCCGGCTGACGACCGTCGCAGTAAACCACCACCTGCTTAGCCAGGCTGCCGCTGTCCGGACCAAACATCGGGTGCAGACCCAGCACCGGCCCGGTATGCGCAGCCAGCATTGCCTGCAGCGGACCATTTTTGACGGAGGCCAGATCCACCAGGATACAGTCTTTCGGTAAAGGAGGAAGCTTCCCGACGATCTGCTCCGTCACGTGGATCGGCACGCTGACGATAACCATCCCGGCATCTTTCATGAGCTCCGGCGCCTGCGCCCAGTCCTCTTTTTCCAGAATGCGCACCTGATAGCCAGAAAGCGTCAGCATTTTTTCAAACAGACGCCCCATCTGTCCTGCCCCGCCGACAATCACCACCGGCCGCAGGGTCGGGCAAAGGGTTTTGAACCCCTTGTCGTTTTCGCTGGAATAGGATTCCCGCATCACGCGACGCAGGACGTCTTCAATCAAGTCCGGCGAAACGCCCAGCGCCTGCGCCTCTTTGCGACGGGAGGCCAGCATTGAGGCTTCGCGCTCCGGGACGTAAATCGGCAGGCCGTATTTGCTTTTCACCTCACCGACTTCGGCAACCAGCGCCATGCGGCGCGCCAGCAGATCCAGCAGCGCCTTATCCACTTCATCAATTTGATCGCGCAGTGCGGTCAATTCAGCAACCATAACTACCCTCTTAAGCCAGACGCGTCGCCAGCTGGCCGCTTAAATCTTTATGGATCTCACGCAGCAGTGCATCGGTGGTTTCCCAGCTGATGCAGGCATCCGTCACGGAGACGCCGTGCTTCATGGCGCTGCGCGGTTGTTCAGATGATTGATTGCCTTCATGAATATTGCTCTCAATCATCAGACCGATAATCGAACGGTTGCCATCTTTGATCTGGGCGACCACGGATTCCGCAACCGCAGGCTGACGACGGTAATCTTTATTCGAATTACCATGACTGCAATCTACCATCAGTGCCGGGCGCAGTCCCGCCTGCTCCATCTCTTTTTCACACTGCGCCACGTCCGCCGGACTGTAGTTCGGGGCTTTCCCGCCGCGCAGGATCACGTGCCCGTCCGGGTTACCCTGCGTTTGCAGGAGGCAGACCTGGCCCGCCTGGTTGATACCGACGAAACGGTGCGGCATGGCGGCCGCGCGCATGGCGTTGATCGCCGTCGCCAGGCTGCCATCGGTACCGTTTTTAAAACCAACCGGCATCGACAGGCCAGACGCCATCTCGCGGTGGGTTTGCGATTCCGTGGTACGCGCGCCAATCGCGGACCAGCTGAACAGATCGCCAAGGTATTGCGGGCTGTTCGGATCCAGCGCTTCGGTTGCCAGCGGCAGCCCCATGCTGACCAGCTCCACCAGCAGGCGACGCGCAATCTTCAGGCCTGCTTCCACATCAAACGAGCCATCCATGTGCGGATCGTTAATCAACCCTTTCCAGCCAACGGTAGTACGTGGCTTCTCAAAATAGACGCGCATCACCAGGTAGAGGCTATCGCTGACCTCCTCCGCTAATGCTTTAAATCGACGAGCGTACTCAATGGCGGCTTCAGGATCGTGAATAGAGCAAGGACCACACACCACCAGCAGGCGCGGATCGCGGCCGGCGATGATGTCAGAAATGGTCTGGCGCGAGTGCTCAATCTGAGCCTCCTGCGCGACGCTCAGCGGAAATTCTGCTTTCAGCTGATCCGGAGTAATTAAAACCTGTTCGTCAGTGATATGTACGTTGTTCAGCGCGTCTTTTTGCATGATGGCGATCCTGTAAAGCTCGTTTGCGATAGTTGTTTTCCTCAATGAGGTGAAACCACGATACCATAAAAAGTAAACATTTCAATCCAAAATACGTACACATTACTTTACAGTAGCCAATTTATTGCAAAAATCAGCCGTCAAAAACGTAAAGTTTAAATTACAGGTATACTTTCTTAAGCCAGGCTATGCTGAAGTAAAAAGGAGAATGGCTATGCGTTCAATTGCTCTCACGCTGTTGTCGCTGTTTTTAACGGGCTGCCAGATCAATCCTTATACCTTCCAGCCCGACTGGACCAGTCCATCCTGGTTTGATGCCGGTAAAGAAGACGCCATGAATGGCCTGCCGGTTAAAGATAACCAGACCCTGGCCGATAGTTTTAACGACACCCACGTGGATCGTAGTGAATATCTTCGCGGCTATGCCGATGGTCAGAAGAGAGTCTGCGAAGAAGGGTTTATTCACGCCTGGGGATTAGCGGGCAAATCTTTCCCTGCCAGTTGCGATACTGCTGAAAACGCGGCAAAACTGCGTGCGTCATGGCAAAAAGGGATGGATGAAAGTATGCGCTCCAGCAGACTCAATTAAGTCTGTTTTTAATCACCGGAAAATAAACAACAGTAGGATTTAGCTTAGGTTGACCTGAGGCTATTTCTGACATAATGACGGCTCTGATAAACAATGGTATTCTGCCCGCAACTCTTAAGGACATCTATTTCCAGAGCGATGTGGCGGATTCTGGTGAGAAATTTATTCTTGATCTCTTTTTTCCGACTCACTCTGGTGTTAATGCTGTTCATTATGGTGGGCCCAGCGACGGCAGGCACGCTCACGGAAACGGATAAATCGGTACACTCGATAGTCTCAGGCATTGTGAGCTATACGCGATGGCCGTCACTATCCGGGCAGCCTAAACTCTGCATCTATGCCACTTCTCACTATACGCACGCGCTTAGCGGCGACGAAGGGCACAACGAGTTACCCTATACTCCCGCTATTGTACATAACGATCGGGAAGCCCTGGCCGCGACGTGCGATGCGATTTATTTCGGGTCTGAATCACCGGCAAAACAACTTGAATTAATAAGCCAATATCAGGGCAGAGCATTGCTATTAATCTCAGAGCAAAATCCGGAATGTGTAATTGGCAGTGCCTTTTGCCTGATGATCGATCGCGGCCAGGTCCGGTTCTCCGTCAACCTGGATGCATTGACGCGCAGTGGCGTAAGAGTCAATCCGGATGTATTAATGCTGGCACGGAATAAGCAGCATCGATAAAGATTTCACATCAACGCCACGTCCGACGTTTAAAAGAACGTTGAGGCGAAACAGCATGATAAGCGTCATTATCACGATGACGTTAATATGGCTGTTGCTCTGTTTTGCTTCCGTTGTGACGTTAAAACAATACGCGCAAAAGAACCTTGAATTAACCGGGGCCACGATGAGCCACAGCCTGGAAGCCTCGCTGGTTTTCAACGACTCGCTGGCGGCCAACGAAACGCTTGCCGCCCTGGGCAAACAGGGGCAGTTTGCCGCGGCGGAGGTGATTAATGCGCATAAAAAGCGGTTCGCCTACTGGTCCTGGAACCCGGAAGATAACAACGACACGCTGGGCGCGCTGGTCAGCCGCTGGCTTTTCCCCGTACCGGTTGCGCAGCCCATCATGCATAACGGCTTAACGATCGGCGAAATCCGCCTTACCGCGCGTGACAGTCTGATCAGCCATTTCATCTGGACGTCGTTTGCCGTACTGACCGGCTGCATTCTCTTTGCCGCCGTGGTCGCGCTCGTCATTACCCAGTCTTTGCATCGTGGAATGGTCACGGCCCTGCAGAACATTACCGACGTCGTTCATGACGTGCGCACGAACCGAAATTTCTCCCGCCGGGTGAAAGACGGCCGTATCGAAGAATTTCACCAATTTGGCGAAGACTTCAATAGTCTTCTGGATGAAATGGAAGAGTGGCAGCTGAAGCTTCAGGCGAAAAATGCCCAGCTGTTGCGGACCGCCATGCACGACCCGCTTACCGGTCTTGCCAACCGCGCGGCGTTTCGTAACAGCATTGCGGCATTAATGAATGACCCTTCAGCCAGAACAAACTCGGCCCTGCTCTTCCTCGACGGTGATAATTTTAAGTTTATTAACGACACCTGGGGACACGCGGCAGGAGACTGCGTGCTGATCGAAGTCGCCAGCAGGATGATGGAGTTTGGCGACAAACGTCATCAGTCCTACCGTCTTGGCGGTGACGAATTTGCCATGGTGCTGTACGGCGTGCACTCTGAGCTTGAGGTTCAACATATTTGTGCTGCGCTTTCGCAGCAGTTTATCCGTCCGTTTGATCTTCATAACGGACAAAAAGCATCGATGTCACTCAGCATTGGCTTTGCTCTGGCGTGGGAAAATACTTCCGTGGAAGCATTACTGGAGAGGGCTGACCGCAACATGTACCAGGTTAAAAACCAGCGTACGAAAACAATAAGTTAGAAAGGATACACTATGTTAAAACGTTACTTCGCGCCCTTAGTCCTGGCCTCACTGGTTCTGGCAGGCTGCCAGTCGCCGCCGGAAGGCAAATTCACTCCTGAGCAAATTGCGGCGATGAAGTCTTACGGTTTTAACGAACTGAACGGTGACTGGTCGCTTGGGATGTCGGACACCATCCTGTTTGATAAAAATGACGCCAGGCTGCGATCGGAGAGTGAAACGCAGATCCAGTCCATGGCCTCTCGCCTGGCGGAAACCGGCCTGACCCACGCGCGAATGGACGGTCACACGGATAACTACGGGAAAGAGAGCTACAACGAAGCGCTCTCGTTAAAACGCGCCAACGCCGTGGCCGATGCCTGGGCGAAGGGGGCAAATATCCCGCGCAGCAATCTCACCACGCGGGGATTAGGTCAAAAATATCCGGTTGCGAGCAACAGTACCTCACAAGGGCGCGCTGAAAACCGCCGCGTCGCAGTGGTGATCAGCACGCCATAAGGCTATTTAGCGGAGGATTCGGCGAGCGTCACCCTGGTTGCCGCTCGCCAGCGCAGCCAGTCCACCAGAACAAACAGCGCCAGACTCACGCCCATGACCGGCAGGGCCAGCCCCAACAGTACGCTGATTAACACCGTAACGCCTCTTCCCCACACTGACAAGGCAAGCCAGCTCTGGCAAAGCGTCTGTACCGGACTCACAGCCGATTGCGCCGGACGACGCATCCACCACATCCGGTATCCCCAGATAATGAGCACGCAAAGGGCGAGGCCGAACGCAACCAGCAGCAGCTGATTTGCGAGGCCGAATAAGATCCCCATATGGAAATCCACGCCCCAGCGGGTCAGTTTTGCCATTAGCGGAAAATCCTCGAATCGGGTTCTGTCCAGAACCTGCATCGTATGAGGATCAACCGCCACGGCGTCCACCTGGGTCGGCCAGCTGCGATCGATTTCCGTCACGGTCCAGGCGCGACCCCTCGTTTTCGCCGGGCGGATCTCCAGCTTGCCGGCATCAATACCCGCGTTACGCGCCGCGCTTAATACCCCATCAAACAGCGTCAAATCCATCGCCATTTCCGGCATCACCATTCCACCGTGATGACCGCGGTGTTCGGCATGTTCATCCACGACCTCATGTTGGCCGGATAGCGTCGTGTTCACCTGCGGGGTGAGCCAGTTCATCTCTGCCCGCAGCTTATCCACGTTCCCGCCAGCCCACTGGGACCAGGTCAGGCCGGTTGCGGAGAACAGCAGCATTCCACCCAGCAGGCTCCAGCCCAGCGTCACATGCACCCGACGCCGGTTCTGGAAGCGATTATTGATCCGCCGTTTGGGCCGGGTATAACACCACAGGGCAATACCGCCCAGCGCGGCGACCCACATCCACGAGGCCGCAAGCTCGCTGTAAAGGCGCCCAATGTCGCCCAGCATCAGGGACGTATGCAGGTAATCAATGGTCTGACGCAGGGGTAAAATCCCGCTGGTGCCGTATACCGTCAGATCTCCCAGCACCGTCAGGCTTACCGGATCGATAAAGATAGCCCGGTTCTCCGATGGCCCAAGTTTCGGGTCAGCGAACATCACGCGGGTGGTTTCGCCCTCAACCAGCCCCGGACGAACGGCGTGCAAACGTAAATCTGATCCAACGGTTTTTTTCGCCACGGCGATTTGTTCCGCCAGAGGCTGTGGCTCGCCCATAGAATCCGCGTGGAGCGCGTGCCGGTAGAGTGCGTTTTCCAGCTGTGGGGTCGCCACATACAGCGTCCCGGTTAGCGCGGCGAAGAAGATAAACGGGCCGACAAACAGCCCAACGTAGAAATGAAGGCGACGCAGCAGGTTTCCCCATGCCGCGCGCGAGGTGCAGGTAGTCATACTTTTCCTTTTTAAGGCAAAAAGTTATCGATATTTTTTAAAGTGAAAAAGCAGACTGCCGCGGCGGCGCGCGGGTATCAGGGTAAAGCCAGGGGAAAAAGTGCCAGTGCTTGACCGCCTGACGCGGCGGCTTAACGCGAAGCCTCTGCAGCACCACGCTGAGCAGGACGATGAGCGCCAGCATCACGCCAGGGACATGCGCTAACAGCACGCAGTAGCCGCACGCTTCCGCATGGTCGACGGGCATCGTGTGTGGCATATCGCCGTGATGCTCGTCCATCGACATCATGCTCATGTCATGATGCATGCCCGGCATGGCGCTCATGGGATCTTTCTGCAATGAGACGGAGATAAGGGGTGCTACCACGATCAGCAGGATCGCAAACAGCGCGGTCAATGCCGCTGCGCGTTTCCAACTATGCTGATGCAGTACGTTATCCACTTCCCCTCCATTCAAGAGGCAAGCATTGTAAATGATTTATGACGAAAGGGTTAACGCCAGAGGTGCGATGGAATAAAAAAAGGGCCGGCCTTTCGGCCAGCCCTTTCTAACAGGATGTCGCTTAAGCGAATCTTAGTTCAGACGCTCTTTAATACGAGCAGACTTACCAGTACGCTCACGCAGGTAGTACAGTTTAGCTTTACGTACAGCACCACGACGTTTAACAGCAATGCTGTCAACTACCGGAGAGTGAGTCTGGAAGACACGCTCAACGCCTTCGCCGTTGGAAATTTTACGAACAGTGAATGCAGAGTGCAGACCGCGGTTACGAATAGCGATAACCACGCCCTCGAATGCCTGCAGACGTTTTTTGGAACCTTCAACAACCCATACTTTCACTTCCACGGTGTCACCTGGACGGAAGGAAGGTACGTCCTGCTTCATCTGCTCTTGTTCAAGTTGCTTAATAATGTTGCTCATAATTTAATCTCTTATCCTGGGTAAACTGATATTCGGGAGCGTATTACGCATTCCCATCATGTTCATGCTGCTGTTGCGCGTGTTCAGTTTTGAACTCGGCCAGCAACTTTGCTTGCTCTTCAGTCAGAGCCAGGTTTTCCAGAAGTTCAGGTCTTCTAAGCCAGGTTCGGCCCAGCGACTGCTTCAAACGCCAGCGACGTATCTCGGCATGGTTTCCTGACAGTAACACTGCCGGGACCTCCATCCCTTCTAACACTTCAGGACGGGTATAGTGTGGACAGTCCAGCAACCCATCGGCAAAGGAATCTTCCGTTGCCGAAGCTTCATGGCCCAGTACTCCCGGAATGAACCGGGCGACAGAGTCAATCAGCGTCATTGCGGGTAACTCACCACCGCTGAGAACGTAATCGCCGATAGACCATTCTTCGTCAATCTCGGTTTGAATTACGCGCTCATCTATCCCTTCGTAGCGACCACAGACCAGAATCAGCTTTTGATTCGTCGCCAGTTCGCTCACGCCCGCTTGATCAAGCTTGCGTCCCTGAGGTGACAGATAAATCACCTTTGCGCCTTCACCTGCCGCGGCTTTTGCTGTGTGAATGGCGTCCCGTAAGGGTTGCACCATCATTAGCATCCCCGGTCCGCCGCCGTAAGGACGATCGTCCACGGTACGGTGCCGGTCATGAGTAAAGTCACGAGGACTCCAGCTCTGGATGCTCAGCAGGCCATTCTTTACTGCCCGGCCAGTTACCCCGTAATCGGTAATCGCGCGGAACATTTCAGGAAACAGGCTAATTATGCCAATCCACATAGCGCCGTCTTTTACCGTTTATCCGGAGAATTTAAAAACCAGGATCCCAATCTACTTCAATGGTTTGAGTAGTGAGATCGACTTTCTTGATAACCTGTCCATCGAGGAACGGGACCAACCGCTCCTTGATGCCAAATGCATCTTTCAGGTTTGCCTTAATGACGAGAACGTCATTTGACCCGGTTTCCATCATATCGATGACTTTCCCCAGGCTGTAGCCTTCAGTCGTGACTACCTGGCAACCCATAAGGTCTTTCCAGTAGTAGTCACCCTCTTCCAGCTGTGGCAACTGCGACGAATCCACGACAATTTCACAATTAGTCAGCGCATTCGCGGCATCACGATCGTCAACGCCTTTCAGCTTGATGATGATGTCCTGATTGTGGTGACGCCAGCTTTCCAGCTCGACCTCTTCCCACTTACCGCCTTTCTGGATAAACCAGGGCTGGTAATTAAAAATGCTATCAGCGTCTTCAGTGGAGGAAAACACTCTGAGCCAACCACGGATACCGTAGCAAGAACCCATTTTTCCCAATACGATCGGTTCAACAGGTGCTTTATTGCTCATCATGACCACCGTGACAGATTAAGCTGCTTTGTTTGCTGCTTTGATCAGCGTAGCAACGCGATCGGAAACAGTAGCGCCCTGGCCAACCCAGTGAGCGATACGATCCAGATCCAGACGAGTTTCTTCTTCTGCGCCAGCGGCCAGTGGGTTGAAGAAACCAACGCGCTCGATGAAGCGACCGTTGCGTGCATTACGGCTGTCAGTCACAACAACCTGGTAGAACGGACGCTTTTTAGCGCCGTGACGTGCTAAACGAATAGTTACCATAACATCCTCTTGTGTGAATAAAACAACCGGGCCCCATCGAGGAACGGAGCCCGGGTGTCATATTAAAAGCCCGAAAATTTTACTCATTTTCGGGCAAAAAGCAATCTCAAAAGCGATTAACGCCCAGGAAAACCGGGAGGCATCATCCCTTTCATGCCGCGCATCATCTTCGCCATGCCGCCTTTCTTCATTTTCTTCATCATGCGCTGCATGTCGTCGAACTGTTTCAGAAGGCGGTTAACGTCCTGCACCTGCATGCCGCAACCGGCTGCGATACGGCGTTTACGGGAACCTTTGATGATGTCGGGGTTAGCGCGCTCTTTCAGCGTCATCGAGTTGATGATCGCCTCCATACGCACCAGCACCTTGTCATCCATCTGCGCTTTCACGTTGTCAGGGATCTGGCCCATGCCCGGCAGTTTGCCCATCAGGCTGGCCATGCCGCCCATGTTTTTCATCTGACGCAGCTGCTCAAGGAAGTCGGTGAGATCGAAACCGTCGCCTTTTTTCAGCTTGCTGGCCAGCTTCTCGGCCTGCGCGCGGTCAACCTTGCTCTCGATATCTTCGATCAGCGACAGCACGTCGCCCATGCCGAGAATACGAGAGGCAATACGATCCGGGTGGAACGGCTCCAGCGCTTCGGTTTTTTCGCCCACGCCGAGGAATTTGATCGGCTTACCGGTGATGTGACGAATCGAGAGGGCCGCACCGCCGCGGGCGTCACCGTCCACTTTAGTCAGCACCACGCCGGTTAACGGCAGCGCTTCGTTAAACGCTTTCGCGGTATTCGCCGCATCCTGACCGGTCATGGCGTCGACGACAAACAGGGTCTCTACCGGGTTGATAGAGGCATGCACCTGCTTGATCTCGTCCATCATCGCTTCGTCAACGTGCAGACGACCGGCGGTATCCACCAGCAGCACGTCGTAGAATTTCAGCTTCGCCTCTTTCAGCGCGGCGTTAACGATGTCGACAGGCTTCTGCGCCACGTCGGACGGGAAGAAATCCACGCCGACCTGCTCTGCCAGGGTCTCCAGCTGCTTGATCGCCGCCGGGCGATAGACGTCCGCAGAGACCACCAGCACTTTCTTCTTGTGCTTTTCGCGCAGGAACTTACCCAGCTTACCGACGCTGGTGGTTTTACCCGCACCCTGCAGGCCCGCCATCAGCACCACGGCCGGTGGCTGAGCGGCCAGGTTAAGCACCTGGTTCTCTTCGCCCATCGCCGAAACCAGTTCATTACGAACGATTTTGACGAACTCCTGACCCGGGGTCAGGCTCTTGTTAACTTCATGACCAACCGCCTTCTCTTTCACGCGGTTGATAAAATCACGAACAACCGGCAACGCGACGTCTGCTTCCAGCAGCGCCATGCGCACTTCGCGCAGCGTTTCCTTGATGTTGTCTTCAGTAAGGCGTCCGCGGCCGCTGATGTTGCGCAGCGTGCGCGACAAACGATCGGTTAAATTATCAAACATTGTCTCTCGCCTGAGTAGAAACGTTGGGCCGCCATGAGCGACACATACACAGAATTTTGCCGGAGTATAACATGAAGGCGCCTTTGTTGTTATGCAACGGTTGGAGCAGGCGTCACGTAACGTTATACTGCTTCTCTTTCTTATTAAGACAACTGTCGATGCCTATATGCCTGTTTTCGCACTGATCGCCCTTGTTGCCTACTCTGTCAGCCTCGCGCTGATTATTCCCGGACTGCTGCAAAAAAACAGCGGCTGGCGGCGCATGGCTATTCTTTCGGCGGTGATCGCACTGATTAGCCACGCCTTTGCGCTGGAATCACGCATTATCCCCGGCGACGGCAGCGTGCAAAACCTGAGCGTGCTGAACGTCGGCTCGCTGGTCAGCCTGATGATCTGTACGGTAATGACCATCGTCGCGTCTAAAAATCGCGGCTGGCTGCTGCTGCCGATTGTCTACACCTTCGCGCTGATCAATCTGGCCCTCGCCACCTTTATGCCTAATGAGTTCATTACGCATCTGGAGGCGACACCGGGGATGCTGGTGCATATCGGCCTGTCGCTCTTTGCCTACGCGACGCTGATCATCGCCGCGCTTTATGCCATGCAGCTCGCCTGGATTGACTACCAGCTGAAAAACAAAAAACTGGCGTTTAACCATGAAATGCCGCCGCTGATGGTGATTGAGCGTAAGATGTTCCACATCACCCAGGTGGGCGTGGTGCTGCTGACGCTCACGCTCTGCACCGGGCTGTTTTACATGAAGAACCTGTTCAGCGTGGAGAATATCGATAAAGCGGTGCTCTCCATCATCGCGTGGTTTGTCTATATTGTCCTGTTATGGGGCCATTATCATGAAGGCTGGCGCGGTCGTCGCGTGGTCTGGTTCAACGTCGCGGGTGCGGGCATTCTCACCCTTGCCTATTTTGGCAGCCGCTTCATACAGCAATTTGCTGGCTAAGAAACAAAGGAGTTCCCCCTGGAACACATCTCAACCACCACGCTGATCGTTATCCTGATCGTCATGGTGGTCATCTCCGCCTATTTCTCCGGCTCGGAAACCGGCATGATGACCCTGAACCGCTACCGGTTACGTCATCGTGCTAAACAGGGTAACCGCGCCGCCCGTCGCGTTGAAAAACTGCTCCGCAAGCCGGATCGCCTGATTAGCCTGGTGCTCATCGGCAACAACCTCGTCAACATTCTGGCCTCTGCCCTCGGCACCATCGTCGGGATGCGCCTGTACGGCAACGCCGGGGTGGCGATTGCCACCGGCGTGCTGACGTTCGTGGTGCTGGTGTTTGCCGAAGTGCTGCCGAAAACCATCGCCGCGCTTTACCCGGAGAAGGTCGCCTACCCGAGCAGCTTCCTGCTGGCACCGCTGCAGATCCTGATGATGCCGCTGGTCTGGCTGCTGAACATGGTGACGCGCGTTCTGATGCGGATGGTGGGAATCAAAGCCGACGTCACCATCAGCAGCGCGCTCAGCAAAGAGGAGCTTCGCACCATCGTGAACGAATCCCGCTCGCAGATCTCCCGACGTAATCAGGACATGCTCCTGTCGGTGCTCGATCTGGAAAAGGTGAGCGTGAACGACATCATGGTGCCGCGTAACGAAATCGTCGGTATCGACATCAATGACGACTGGAAAGCCATCGTTCGCCAGCTGACGCACTCCCCGCACGGGCGCATTGTGCTGTACCGCGACTCGCTGGATGACGCCATCAGCATGCTGCGCGTGCGCGAAGCCTACCGTCTGATGACCGAGAAAAAAGAGTTCACCAAAGAGGTGATGCTGCGCGCCGCCGACGAGATTTACTACGTGCCGGAAGGAACGCCGCTCAGCACGCAGCTGGTGAAATTCCAGCGCAACAAGAAGAAAGTCGGCCTGGTGGTCAATGAGTACGGCGATATCCAGGGGCTGGTGACGGTCGAAGATATTCTGGAAGAGATTGTCGGGGACTTTACCACCTCAATGTCGCCTTCCCTCGCGGAAGAGGTCACCCCGCAAAACGACGGCTCGGTGCTGATTGACGGTAGCGCAAACATTCGTGAACTCAACAAAGCCTTTAACTGGCATTTGCCGGAGGATGAGGCTCGCACCATTAACGGAATGATTCTGGAAGCGCTGGAAGAGATCCCGGCCGCGGGCACGCGGGTGCGCATTGAGCAGTACGATATTGATATCCTGGACGTGCAGGACAATATGATCAAGCAGGTGAAAGTCCTGCCCGTTAAACCCCTGCGCGAAAGTATCGCGGAGTAAGGTTGTAGGCCGGGTAAGGCGAACGTCGCTACCCGGCACTACGGATAGCGAATTACGCTTTCGCTTTCGCCACGGTCACCATCGCAGCGCGGATGGTACGGCCGTTCAGGGTGTAACCTTTCTGCATCACGCCCAGCACTTTACCGGCTTCAATCTCTTCAGATTCAACCATCGCAATCGCCTGATGAACGTTTGGATCCAGCGGAACGTCGGTATCGGCAATCACTTCCACGCCAAACTTACGCACCACGTCGAGCATGGATTTCAGCGTCAGTTCGATACCTTCGATCATCGCCGCGTTGTCCGGATTCGCTTTGTCAGCCACTTCCAGCGCACGATCGAGGCTATCGATCACCGGCAGCAGTTCGTTGACGAATTTCTCCAGCGCGAACTTGTGCGCCTTCTCAACGTCCTGCTCGGTACGACGACGCAGGTTTTCCATTTCCGCCTTGATGCGCAGAACACTGTCGCGTTCGCGATTCTGTGCTTCTACCAGCTGGGCTTCCAGATTCGCAATTTTTTCATCGCGCGGGTCCACCTGCTCAGCAGATGCGTCTGGCTCTACAGCCTCAACTTCATCGTGCTGTTCCGTGATAATTTCTTCAGGGGCTTGCCCCTCAGGCGTTTTCTGTTCTTTACTACTCATGAATTTCTCCGCGTTTTTCTGCATTCATCTCGCTAACTTCGCTTATTATGGGGATCAGTTTCCGGGATTCAAGGGAACAAGACAGATTGTCATCATTCATCAGGCACAAGGACCTCCAGAAAATGAATAATCATTTCAGGTGTATTGGGATCGTCGGGCATCCGCGTCACCCTACCGCACTAACGACACATGAAATGTTGTATCGCTGGTTGTGTAGCAAAGGCTATGAAGTGATGGTCGAGCAGCAGATTGCCCAGGAACTGCAGCTGAAGAGCGTCAAAACCGGCACGCTGGCAGAGATTGGCCAGCAGGCCGATCTCGCCGTGGTGGTGGGCGGCGACGGCAACATGCTCGGCGCAGCCCGCACGCTGGCGCGTTATGACATTAAGGTCATCGGTATCAACCGTGGCAATCTCGGTTTTTTAACCGACCTCGACCCGGACAATGCGCAGCAGCAGCTGGCCGACGTGCTGGAAGGCCACTATATCAGTGAAAAACGCTTTTTACTGGAAGCGCAGGTGTGCCAGCAGGACTGCCAGAAACGCATCAGCACCGCCATTAACGAGGTTGTCCTTCACCCTGGCAAAGTGGCGCACATGATCGAGTTCGAAGTCTATATCGACGAGATCTTTGCCTTCTCCCAGCGTTCTGACGGGCTGATTATCTCCACCCCGACCGGCTCAACCGCCTACTCGCTTTCTGCCGGCGGCCCGATCCTGACGCCCTCATTGGATGCCATTACCCTGGTACCGATGTTCCCGCACACGCTCTCCGCCCGCCCGCTGGTGATCAACGGCGACAGCACGATCCGTCTGCGCTTCTCGCACCGCCGTAACGACCTGGAGATCAGCTGCGACAGCCAGATAGCGCTGCCTATCCAGGAAGGTGAAGATGTGCTTATTCGCCGGTGTGATTACCACCTGAATTTAATACATCCAAAAGATTACAGCTATTTCAACACATTAAGCTCGAAGCTTGGCTGGTCAAAAAAATTGTTCTGATTTTGCATCCAGTACTTTACTGTATAAAAAACCAGTTTATACTGTATGAAAACACAGTTATGGTTTTTCATACAGGAAAACAATTATGCTGGCACAACTGACCATCAGCAACTTTGCCATTGTTCGTGAGCTTGAGATCGATTTCCACAGCGGCATGACGGCGATCACCGGGGAAACCGGTGCGGGTAAATCCATTGCCATTGATGCCCTCGGCTTGTGCCTTGGCGGCCGCGCTGAGGGCGACATGGTGCGCATGGGCGCAAACCGTGCCGACCTGTGCGCCCGTTTCTCCCTGAAAGACACCCCTGCCGCCCAGCGCTGGCTGGAACAGAACCAGCTTGAAGATGGACGTGAGTGTTTACTTCGCCGCGTTATTAGCAGCGACGGTCGCTCACGCGGCTTTATCAACGGCACGGCGGTCCCGCTCTCCCAGCTCCGTGAACTCGGCCAGTTGCTTATCCAGATCCACGGTCAGCACGCGCATCAGCAACTCGTTAAACCCGAACAGCAGAAAGCGCTGCTGGATGGTTATGCGGGTGAGTACGCGCTTACTCAGCTTATGGCAGAGCACTATCGCCAGTGGCATCAGAGCTGCCGCGAGCTCGCTCAACACCAGCAGCAAAGCCAGGAGCGCGCCGCCCGTGCGGAGCTGCTGGAATACCAGCTCAAAGAGCTGAACGAATTCAACCCGCAGCCGGGTGAGTTTGAGCAAATCGACGAAGAGTACAAGCGCCTGGCGAACAGCGGTCACTTGCTCTCAACCAGCCAGAATGCGCTCAACCTGCTGGCGGATGGCGAAGACGTTAACCTTCAGAGCCAGCTGTATAACGTCCGTCAGCTGCTTACCGAACTGGTCGGCATGGACAGCAAACTGTCTGGCGTCCTGGATATGCTGGAAGAGGCGGCCATTCAGATCTCTGAAGCCGGTGACGAACTTCGCCACTACTGTGAGCGTCTGGATCTCGACCCGAACCGTCTTTTTGAGCTGGAGCAGCGTATCTCCCGTCAGATCTCGCTGGCACGCAAGCACCACGTTACGCCGGAAGAGCTGCCGGGCTACTATCAGTCTCTGCTGGACGAGCAACAGCAGCTTGACGATCAGGCTGACTCGCAGGAGACCCTCTCTCTGGCGGTGAGCCTGCACCATGAACAGGCGCTGGCGACAGCGCAAAAGCTGCATGAAATTCGTCAGCACTATGCTCAGGAGTTAAGCCAGCACATTACCGACAGCATGCACACGCTGGCGATGCCGCACGGCGTCTTCACCATTGACGTTCGCTTTGAAGAGAACCACCTGACGGCGGAAGGTGCGGATCGCATCGAATTCCGCGTCACCACCAACCCGGGGCAGCCGCTGCAGGCGATCTCCAAAGTGGCCTCAGGCGGTGAACTGTCGCGTATTGCGCTGGCGATTCAGGTGATCACCGCGCGTAAAATGGACACCCCGGCGCTGATTTTCGATGAAGTGGATGTCGGCATCAGCGGCCCGACGGCGGCGGTGGTGGGTAAACTGCTGCGCCAGCTCGGCGAATCCACGCAGGTGATGTGTGTCACCCACCTGCCACAGGTCGCGGGCTGCGGTCATCATCACTTTATTGTCAGCAAAGAAACCGACGGCGAAATGACCGAAACGCACATGAAGCCGCTGGATAAACGTGCGCGTCTGCAGGAGCTGGCACGCCTGCTCGGCGGCAGCGAAGTCACGCGTAACACGCTCGCGAACGCGAAAGAACTGCTGGCGGCATAAACTTTTTCGGGATCTCAGGGTCATACAGAACAACAAAAACGCCGCCAGACCGGTTTCAAAGTGGGGCAAGGTCTATTATCATCGGCATATTACATATGAGCCGCGTTCTGCTCGGGCCCGAAAAGGAATCAAATCACTATGCGTTGTAAAATGCTGACCGCTGCCGCAGCGGTTCTTCTGATGTTGACCGCAGGCTGTTCCACTCTGGAGAAAGTGGTTTACCGTCCTGACATCAACCAGGGGAACTACCTTACCCCTAACGATGTGTCCAAAATCCGCGTGGGGATGACACAACAGCAGGTCGCTTATGCACTGGGAACCCCGATGATGTCCGATCCGTTCGGCACTAACACCTGGTTCTATGTATTCCGTCAGAAGCCGGGCCATGAAGATGCGACCCAGCAGACCCTGACGCTGAACTTCAGCAGCGCCGGTGTGTTGACCAACATCGACAACAAGCCTGCCCTGACTAAATAATCCGGTGTCAGAAATGCAAAAAGGTGCTCATTGAGCACCTTTTTTGTATCTGAGTTCTTACGAAGAATCGTAGCCCCGGTAAGCGCAGCGCCACCGGGGAAGAAAGCGCTACTTACTGGCCTTCTCCGCGCGTTGGCGACGCAGCTCTTTCGGGTCGGCAATCAGCGGACGATAAATCTCCACCCGGTCGCCCTCTTTCAGCACATCGCCCAGCTTCACCGGACGGCTAAAAATCCCGACCTTGTTCTTCGCCAGGTCGATATCGCTGCGAAGCTCGAGGATGCCGGAAGCACGGATGGCCTCCTCAACGGTCGCCCCCTCTTCCAGCGTCACGCGCTGCAGATACTGCTTCTCCGGCAACGCATAAACCACTTCTACAGCAATCTTATGCGACACTGTAAACCTCTTTGGCGCGGGTGGTGAACGCCTGAACCATATTCGATGCCAGCTCTTTAAAGATGCGGCCAAACGCCAGCTCAATCAGCTTATTGGTAAACTCGAAATCCAGATGGAACTCAATGCGGCAGGCGTCAGCGCTCAGCGGCGTAAACTTCCAGCCTCCCATCAGGGTCTTGAACGGACCATCCACCAGATGCATCAAAATGCTCTGATTGCTCGTCAGCGTATTGCGGGTGGTGAACGTCTTGCTGATCCCCGCTTTGGAGACATCCACCGCCGCGGTCATCTGCGTCGGGCCGGATTCCAGAACGCGGCTCCCGGTGCATCCCGGAATAAATTCTGGATAAGACTGAACATCGTTCACTAACTGATACATTTGTTCCGCGCTGTAAGGCACAAGCGCAGTACGGCTAATCTGAGGCATAGCATTTCCCATGGTCACACAACGGACAAATAATAACATTTATCACCTGTTAAAAAAACGCTAAGCCTCATCTCGTGCTAAGATAGCGCGTTAGACCTCACAGGACGCAATGAGGTGACTTTTTGAAATCAGATTACCGACGGCTTTACGACACTTATGACGAAGAAAAAAGCACATAAACCAGGCTCGGCGACCATTGCGCTCAACAAGCGTGCTCGCCACGAGTATTTCATTGAAGAAGAATTCGAAGCTGGCCTTGCGTTGCAGGGCTGGGAAGTAAAATCGCTGCGCGCCGGGAAAGCCAACATCGGCGATAGCTACGTGATCCTGAAAGATGGCGAAGCCTTCCTGTTCGGCGCAAACTTTACGCCGCTGACCGTCGCCTCTTCACACTACGTGTGTGACCCAACGCGCACGCGTAAACTGCTGCTAAACAAGCGTGAACTGGAATCCCTCTACGGACGCATCAACCGTGAAGGTTTCACCGTGGTCGCCCTGTCGCTGTACTGGAAAAACGCCTGGTGCAAAGTGAAAGTTGGCGTCGCGAAGGGTAAAAAACAGCACGACAAACGTACTGACCTGAAAGAGCGCGAGTGGCAGTTGGACAAAGCGCGCATTATGAAAAACGCAGGACGTTGATTCTGCACACTTATTGTACTATTCAATAAGTTAGCGTTCCGGGCTGGTATCCAGGAAGTGAAATCTGGTATACTCAGTTCAACACTATTGGGGCTGATTCTGGATTCGACGGGATTTGCGAAACCCAAGGTGCATGCCGAGGGGCGGTTTGCCTCGTTAAAAGCCGCAAAAAAATAGTCGCAAACGACGAAAACTACGCTTTAGCAGCTTAATAACCTGCTCTGAGCCCTCTCTCCCTAGCTTCCGCTCTTAAGACGGGGATCAAAGAGAGGTCAAACCCAAAAGAGATCGCGTGGAAGCCCTGCCTGGGGTTGAAGCGTTAAAACTAATCAGGCTAGTTCGTTAGTGGCGTGTCTGTCCGCAGCTGGCGTGCGAATGTAAAGACAAACTAAGCATGTAGTACCGAGGATGTAGAAATTTCGGACGCGGGTTCAACTCCCGCCAGCTCCACCAAATATTGATGTACCGAAGTTCAGTAAAGTCTACTAAGCCCGCACAGCACAAGCTCTGCGGGCTTTTTTACGTCCATTGTCGTCTAGTGAGAATTGCTGAGAACCACGAGTTATGGCACCCTAAATGGGACCCAAGACAAAGGGTCCAAAAATCGAGGGTCCCAAAATGGCAAAGATCGCGAAGAAACTCACCGACACTGAAATCAAAAACACCAAGCCAGCAGACAAAGAAATCAACTTGTTTGACGGTGATGGCTTGATTCTACGAATCTCTCCCCTCTCAACAGGTGGGAAAAAGAATTGGTATTTCAGGTATTCAGTACCAGTGAGCAAGAAAAGAACCAAGATGAGCCTTGGGACCTACCCTCACCTTACCCTGGCAAGAGCAAGAGCCTTACGTGATGAATACCTCTCCTTGCTTGCCAATGGCACGGACCCTCAAGTCCATAACAACGATAAAGCTAATGCATTAAAGAATGCCACAGAACACACATTACAAGCCGTGGCGAGAAAATGGTTGGATGAGAAGGTAAAGACCTCTGGCATCTCACAAGACCATGCAGAAGACATCTGGCGGAGCCTTGAACGAAATATTTTCCCCGGTCTGGGTAATGTGCCAATCAATGAGATCCGTCCCAAGCTCTTAAAACAGCATCTTGATCCAATTGAACAACGGGGAGTACTGGAAACCTTGCGGCGGCTAATTTCCAGGTTGAATGAAATCTTCCGTTGGGCGGCTACAGAAGAGCTGATTGAATTTAACCCCGCAGATAATCTAGGCCAACGTTTCAGTAAGCCTAAAAAACAGAATATGCCTGCCTTACCCCCCTCTGAACTCCCTCGTTTTCTGGCAGCACTGAACAATGCTTCTGTCCGTTTAGAAACAAGACTACTGATTGAATGGCAACTTCTCACATGGGTTCGCCCTGGTGAAGCTGTCCGCGCAAGATGGTCTGATATAGATATGGATAACAGCATGTGGAACATCCCAGCTGAATTTATGAAGATGAAAAAACCTCATAAGGTCCCATTAAGCAAACAATCTCTTCGGATACTCAAGTCTATGGAATCAATCAGTGGGCACCGCGAGTGGGTATTTCCCAGCATAAAGGCTCCCTTAAATCATATGCATGAACAAACAGCCAATGCAGCAATTATCCGTATGGGCTTGGGAGGTGAACTTGTTGCCCACGGGATGCGATCTATTGCAAGAACGGCAGCGGAAGAGTCAGGTAAGTTCAGGACAGATGCCCTTGAAGCGGCCCTTGCCCACTCAAAAAAAGACGAAATTATCGCTGCATATAATCGTGCGGAATATATTACCGAACGAGTAGCTCTCATGCAGTGGTGGGGAGATTATGTCCTGGCGCAACAGCTTAAAATTTTTGCTGCTTAAAGGGACGAAAGGCTACTAATCAGTAGCCTTTCCAGTATCCCCATACATGGGGCAAATAACAAACTGTACATAGTACAGGATACATATCAGCAAAAACACTTGATGACATACATTATTAATAAATCATTTTTAAATAATGTCAACGTCTGTGATGTGATTTATTTCTATAATTAATGTTAGATCTGGCAATGCCATTATACTTTTAAAAAAAATAAAATCCATACTATCCCCCCCGTTACTTATAATCAAATGAAAATATAACTTATCCTAATCCTGTCAAATAAAATTTATTTTTCACTTACAAATAATCAGCCTTTAAAAAAATAACTAATACAAATTCAATACACAATAATAATTTCACACCTATACATTTACCATTCACTGTTATAGCCCATTATAATCTTGAGCTAAAGAAATGTATTACCGGGTTTCACTTGCACAATCGAAGATGTATATTAGAAGCACTACCTGCGCTGCAAGAGAAGCCTTTAAAATCAATACAAGCGAAGCATTTAAACAGCCTTTTCATATAACTTCCTTTAAGCTACCGAAGCGATGCATTCGGAGCTTCTCCTGAACTGCAAGAGAAGCTTTAAAATCAATGCAAGCGAAGCTGTATATATTTACATAAGAATATCCGTTACTACGTTTTTTATTATTATAACTAAAGCAAGGGCTAACTCTGCGAAGCCGCTGCGCTTGCTTCTTCGAGTTCCCCTTGCTTTTCTGCCCTTCGGTTAGAAAAGAAACCAAACCGCTACCAACCTTGAATATCTATATCCTTGAATAGCCCCTCCCCCCTTAACTATCATTATCAAAAATAAAAAAATAATTTTACAAACAACCCCATACACATCATTTTAATTACAACCTTATTAAATTAAAAATTCAACCTTAGATGGAATTTAATGTGCAAGGAATGTCTTGCTGTAACGGAGAATTTTAAATATTGAAAATTATAGTTATGGTTTGTCATAGCCTGTGCATATATTCACCTCATGTATGTGCACTAAGAAATCTTTTTGAATACTGGAGTTACCCCTGCTAAAACGGACACGGCTAATTAACTGCTAATATGGCATCACAATATTCGCGTGGCGATTTCATGTTCCCCCCCCCTTGTGTGGACGCAGATTATTATAGCCCTCTATCCATTCTGCCATTTTTTCCATCACTGAGACTGCATACAGCCAGCAGATCATTTACGTACACGTAACCCCTCTTGAACGTCTTCACAAACGATTCTGCCATGCCGTTACTTTCTGGACTGTGTACTGGTGTAGTACACACGATGAACCCCAGTAAACTGGCGAATGTACGCGTGGCATCGGCTGTGCAGCAATTATGCCAATGACAGTGGCTCCATTGACGGCAATGAGCTGACATCTACAATCCCGCTACAAAGCACTTACTCCATGAGTCATTGCACTTGCTGAGCTAAACAAACACACTAAAACAGATAAAAAATTAATCGCTTTATAAGCTCGTAACAACCGGAACTTTAAGGCAAAATAGGGCGATTTTCCTTATTCATGAAGTTACGCTAATGGCTAGAAAACCTAAAGAAATCAAAACAGACCCGTTAGAGGTCATCCTGTGGAAAGCGGCTGATAAGCTACGTAAAAACATTGATGCCGCAGAGTACAAGCACGTGGTACTGGGCTTGATTTTTCTTAAATACATTTCAGATTCTTTTGAATCACATTACGAACAGCTAAAAGCCGGAGAAGGTGAATTTGCAGGAGCCGATCCGGAAGACAAAGACGAATATACCGCCTATAACGTGTTCTATGTTCCTGAACTGGCGCGATGGAGTTACCTGATATCTAAGGCCAAGCTACCGGAAATCGGTAAGCTGGTTGATGATGCGATGGAGTTTATCGAAGCGGGTAACCCACAGCTAAAAGGAGTCTTGCCGAAAGTCTATGCTCGCCAGAATCTTGATGCCACAGTGCTGGGGGAACTGATAGATTTGATTGGCAACATTGCTTTGGGAGATGCCAAAGCGCGTTCTGCTGACGTTTTAGGCCACGTATTCGAATACTTTCTTGGTGAATTTGCACTGGCAGAAGGCAAACAAGGCGGTCAGTTCTATACGCCTAAATCTATTGTAAGCCTGCTGGTCAACATGCTGGAACCCTACAAAGGCCGTGTGTTTGACCCCTGTTGCGGTTCTGGTGGTATGTTTGTTCAGTCAGAGAAATTCGTTGAAGCTCATCAGGGTAATATCGACGATATTTCGATTTACGGTCAGGAATCCAACCAGACGACCTGGCGACTGGCAAAAATGAACCTTGCTATTCGTGGTATCAACTCAGAACACGTCCGCTGGAACAGTGAAGGCTCATTCCTGAACGATGCCCATAAAGATTTAAAATCTGATTTTATCATTGCTAACCCACCGTTTAACGTTTCCGACTGGTCAGGTGAACAACTTCGGAGTGATGCCCGTTGGCAATACGGTATCCCTCCTGCTGGCAACGCTAACTTTGCCTGGATGCAACATTTTCTGTATCACCTGTCGCCAAAAGGTCAGGCTGGGGTTGTGCTGGCAAAAGGGGCTTTGACTTCGAAAAGTTCTGGTGAAGGTGATATCCGTGCGGCGCTGGTTAAAGATGCAAATGTTATTGACTGTATCGTTAACTTACCCGCAAAACTGTTCCTGAATACCCAGATCCCTGCCGCATTATGGTTTATGCGCCGTGATCGTGAAAACAGCAGCCAGTATCGTGATCGCAGTAAAGAAATTCTGTTTATTGATGCCCGTAATCTTGGTCATTTGATTAATCGTCGTACCAAAGTGCTTTCTGACGACGATATCAAGACCATTGCTGATACCTACCATAACTGGCGTAATAAAGGTGGTGACTATGAGGACGTTGCTGGTTTCTGTGCTTCCGTAGACATTGATGAAGTGGCTAAACTCGATTATGTGCTGACACCGGGTCGTTATGTCGGTCTCGCTGATGAAGAAGACGATTTCGACTTTAAAGAACGGTTTACTGCTCTTAAAGCGGAGTTTGAAGCACAACTGGAAGAAGAAGCGCGCCTGAATAAAACTATCGCTGATAATCTGGCGAAGGTGATGTTATGAGTGAGTGGTCAAACGTAAATCTAGCGTCATTGTTGTCGTTTGGTAATGGCAAATCCCGGCCATTAGATTCTGGAAATATTCCAGTATATGGCGGCAACGGTATTATGAGCTATGTATCTCACTTTAACTATGATCATGAAACAATCATAATTGGTCGTGTAGGGGCCTATTGCGGTGCTACTTATTATGAAAATAAGCCCATTTGGATTTCTGACAATGCTCTGTCAGCCAAAGCGGTTGGTGAACATAATACAAAATATTTATATTATCTATTAAAAAACTTAGATTTAAATCAATTTGCAGAAGGTTCAAGTCATCCTCTGCTAACACAAAAGCTGTTAAATTCAATTGAAACAAAAACAGCATTAAATCCTAATGAACAAAAATCTATTGCCTCTGTGCTGTCCTCTCTTGATGACAAAATAGATCTGCTTCATCGCCAGAATAAAACTCTGGAATCTATGGCTGAAACCCTGTTTAGACAGTGGTTTATTGAGGAATCGCAAGATGAATGGCCTGAAGCAACCCTAAACCAATATGTTGAGTTAAATAAATCATCAATAGATAAAAAATATAACATCAAAGAAATACAATACTTGGATACAGGTTCCTTAACCAAAGGGAAAATATCTAAACTTCAAAAAATATTATTATCTGACGCACCCAGTCGAGCTAAAAGATTAGTGAATAATTTTGATATAATCATATCAACAGTACGCCCAGATCAATGTCATTATGGTATTTGTATTGCCCCCCCCTCAAACCTCGTTGTTTCGACGGGATTTTGCGTCATTACTAGCAAATCACTTAGCCCGTTCTTCATTTATTATTTAATAACTTCCGAAGATATGACTGAATACCTTCACTCTATTGCAGAAGGTTCTACGTCAACCTACCCTTCTTTAAAACCAGAGGATATTGGCAATATTCCATTCCTTTACCCAAGTGAAGAAAAATTAAAAAACTTTCATGATCTTGTTGGCTCTTACTGGAACAAGATTCATAACAACCACAAAAAAATACAGACCCTAGAAACTCTCCGCGACACCCTGCTTCCCAAACTGATGAGCGGTGATGTACGGGTTCAGTATGCAGAAGAAGCAATCGCATCAGTAGCATAAAATAATTAAGCGGGCTCACAACCCGCTATCTGGTTAAGCAGCAATAAGGACAGTACGCATGGCAAAGATGACCGAATCCGATATTGAAGTAATGGCGATTGAGTACCTGCAAGGGCTGGGTTATGAATACGTTTACGGCCCGGACATTGAACCCAGTGGAATCAATCCGTTACGTAGCTATCAGCAGGTTATCCTTGAAGATAAAGTGCGTACAGCATTGCAACGAATTAACCCGCACCTTAGTGAGCAGAAGTGTGAGGAAGCGCTAAAACAGGTGATGCAGATAAGCACACCTGATCTGATGGCAAACAATCTGGCCTTTCATCGCCTGTTGACCGAAGGAATCAATATCGAAGTCAGCAAGGATGGTAATACACAAGGAGAGCTGGCCTGCCTGATCGACTTTAACGATCCCACGAATAATGAATTTTTGGTTGTGAACCAGATAACCATTAAAGAAGGCAATCATACCCGCCGACCAGACCTTATTTTATTCATTAACGGTCTGCCGTTAGTCGTTATCGAACTTAAAAATGCCGCTGACGAAAATGCAACGGTTGCAGGTGCTTATAACCAGATAAAAACGTATCAGAACCAAATCCCCAGCCTGTTTACCTACAATGCCTTTAATGTTGTTTCAGACGGACTGGAAGCCAAAGCGGGAACGGTTTCCGCCGATTTCAGTCGTTATATGACATGGAAAACCGCTAATGGTAAAACACAAGCTACCAGTACCCAACCACAGCTCGAAGTTTTATTACAGGGGTTGCTTAATCCTGTAACGCTGTTGGATGTGATCCGCCACTTTATCGTGTTTGAAGCCAGCAAACATGAAGACAGCAAAGGGATTATCAGTATCCGTACCGTTAAAAAAATGGCTGCTTATCACCAGTACTACGCGGTTAATGCAGCAGTACTTTCCACTATTCGTGCCTCAGGTGTAAATGCAGATTCCCCCTCTGCCGAAGTAGCACTGCGCCAGCAGGGACGTAACAGTAAAGTTCTTGTTAATGCGCAAAAAACCGGAGATCGTAAAGCGGGGGTCGTGTGGCATACCCAGGGTTCCGGTAAATCGCTTTCGATGGTGTTTTATACCGGGAAGATTGTACTGGCGCTGAATAATCCAACAGTGGTAGTGATCACTGACCGTAACGATTTGGATGATCAGCTATTCGGTACGTTTTCTTCTGCCACTCAGCTACTTCGTCAGACACCAAAACAGGCCAACAACCGGGAAGAACTCAAAGAATATTTGCGTGTCGCCTCTGGCGGTGTGGTGTTTACTACTATTCAAAAATTCCAGCCTGATGATGGCAGCAATATCTATGAGTTGCTGTCCGACAGAACTAATATTGTCGTTATCGCTGATGAAGCACACCGTTCCCAGTACGGTTTCAGCGCCAAAGAAGTTGACGTGAAAGACAGCGAAGGCAACGTAACAGGTAAACGCACCGTTTACGGCTTTGCCAAATATATGCGTGATGCCTTGCCCAATGCTACCTATCTTGGCTTTACCGGAACCCCCATAGAAAAAACGGACGTAAACACACCTGCTGTTTTTGGTAACTACGTTGATATCTACGATATCTCACAGGCCGTAGAAGACGGTGCAACCGTGCGTATCTTCTATGAAAGCCGTCTTGCCAAAATTGCCATCAGTGACGAAGGTCGCCAGCTAATTGAAGACTTCGACGATGAGTTTAACGAAGACGAGCTGACGCTTACCCAGAAAGAACGGTCTAAATGGGCCAGAATCGAAGGTTTGATTGGCAGTTCAAAACGTATTAAAGCTATTGCGGCGGATATGGTTCAGCACTTTGAACAGCGCTTAAAATCTAATGCCGATCATGGCAAGGGCATGATTGTCACCATGTCCCGTCGTATTGCTGCTGAACTTTATAAAGAAATCATAGAGTTAAAACCTGAATGGCACAGCGATAATCTAAATGATGGCGTGATTAAAGTCGTCATGACCTCTTCTGCTGCTGACGGACCAGAAATCGCTAAACACCACACCACAAAAAAAGAACGTCAGGTTTTGGCTAATCGTATGAAGGATGACGACGACAAGCTGAAACTGGTGATAGTGCGTGATATGTGGTTAACCGGCTTCGACGCTCCCAGCATGCATACGCTGTATATCGACAAACCAATGAAAGGCCACAACCTCATGCAGGCAATTGCCCGTGTGAACCGTGTGTATAAAGATAAGATAGGCGGTCTGGTTGTTGACTATCTGGGCATTGCCTCTGATTTAAAAGAAGCCCTCTCCTTTTACTCTGATGCAGGTGGACGTGGAGATCCTGCTGAGGTTCAGGAAGAAGCTGTAACGCTCATGCAGGAAAAGCTGGAAATCCTGGAAGGCATGATGCATGGCTACGATTACAAAGCTTACTTTGCCGCAACTACTTCACAACGCCTGACAATTATTCTTGAATCAGAAAACCATATTTTAGGGCTGGATAACGGTAAAGGTAAAATGCGTTTCCTGGCTGCGGTTGCAGCCTTGTCGCAGGCATTTGCATTGGCGACACCGCACGATAAAGCAATGGAAGCGGCACCCGAAGTAGCATTCTTCCAGGCAGTAAAAGCCAGACTGAATAAATTTACTGAAAACTCAGACGGATCAGAAGAAGAACACAATGACAGTCTGGAAGTTCGGGTAAAACAGACTATCGATCAGGCTCTGGTTACCGATAAAGTTGTTGATATTTTTGACGCTGCTGGGATACAAAAACCAGATATTTCCGTTCTTTCTGAAGAATTCCTTCAGGAAATGAAGGATTACCAACACAGAAATATTGCTTTGGAAACGCTTAAAAAACTGCTTTCTGACGAGATTAAGGTTCGCTCGAATCAAAGTATCACCCAAGGCAAAAAACTGATTGATATGCTGACCTCTGCAATCAATGGCTACCAGAACAAGGTACTGACCGCAGCGGAGGTAATTGATGAGCTAATCAAGCTTGCCAAGACTATCCAGGAATCTGACAGCCTTGCCAGCCAGTTAAACCTCAGCGCTTATGAATATGCCTTCTATTCTGCTGTTGCAGATAACGACAGTGCTCGCGAGTTAATGGAAAAGGAAAAACTACGAGAACTGGCAGTCGTACTTACAGAGGCTATCCGCAACAATGTCAGTCTTGACTGGACAGTGAAAGAAGCAGCAAGAGCAAAAATTCGCGTGGTGGTAAAACGTCTGCTCAAAAAATATGGTTATCCACCCGATATGTCCTTGCTCGCCACAGAGACCATTTTGAAGCAGGCCGAACTTTTAGCTGGAGAATTAGGAAAATGATTCCCCTAAATTTTAACATACAAACTATTTTAAGTTATACAGGAGAAGCTAATGGATAGCAGGCCATATCTTAAAACAGTACTATATATACTATCACTGTGACTTTTCTTTTTATCATTATTAATTATGTCCTACGATAAGGTTTTGATAAAAAATGTGTGGGACTATATTTTCACGAAAAACTTTACTCTCTCAATCTCGTCATTGAAAGTGAGAAATATCGTTTTCATAGTTAGTTTGATTTTCATCTTTATTGGTGCAATTATTTTAATAGTCCTTGCAAATAGCTTTGGTTCGGGTTGGTCTGTTGCATGCACTGTCTCGGATATCAGCAATGAAAACCATGAACATTTAGAGTTTTTAACCACTTATATAATGCCCTTAGTTTGTAGGCGAGATGCCAGCTCGCTTACTAATAAAACAAAAATAAATTTGAATACCGTACAATCTGGTGTCATTAATATCTTGAAAACAACAAAAAAGGAGATAAACAATGATATCAAGCGAAAATAATAAAAATAACCTATTCCGTGTAAAGTCTAAAAATGGTGTCCTTCGTTGCCTTAAGGCTGGCATGGATATAAATATATGCAATAGTAAAGGCCAAACTGCTCTTTTTACCTGTAATGTACCTGAAGCTATACAGGCAATGATTGACGCTGACATTGACATTCACCACTTGGATAATGAAGGTAATAATGCATTATTCTATGCTCAAAATGTTGAAACAGTGGAACTTCTTGTCAGCAATGGTATTAATGTTAACCACCGGAATAAGTCAGGCACCCTTGCGATTCAACATATTGATGTTTCACCAGGGTTAGTAAAATATCTTATCAAAGCAGGACTAGATATCCATACCAAAGATAGCTATGGCAATTCCTTTCTTTTCATTCCATTTGAAGGATATGTATACGATGCACTCATTGAGGCTGGTTGCGACATTAATCATAAAAATTTAAGCGGGCAGACAGCATTCGATTACTGGCAGTCAGAAAACCACAGCATAGTTGGTAAATATACTCACTGGGAATCTAAAAACGATAACTACATTCGTTTTCTTATCCGTAATATTCATCTTAAAGACAGTTCAAAAATTGTATTCACGAACATTACATTTAAATCAATTGAGCTCTTGTCGTTACTTATAAAGCAAAAAAATGAATTTGAGATAAGTGATAAGTGCATTATCACACCAACAAATGCCGACGTTAAAAAATTAATTTTACAACTAAAGAAACTGACAGACATTAGTCATGTTTGGTTTTACATAAACAGTACATATCTACTGACTCAATATGTAGGAAGACTGCTAATTAAATGGTTAATATGTCATGATATAAAAGTTGATGTAGAATCACTAAAAGAACGCTACTTCTATGAAGAAATCCTCCAGGAAAAATCACAGAGAGAGCAAAAGGTTTTACGAACAACGCTTCAACCAGTTACCTGTAAAGCAATTACAAAAAAAAGATTATGAATTGAATATGCCTGAACACTCTCCCCTTGGCTTTAACCTTTAGTTAGATAGCCAAGGGGCGCTAACATCATTAATTTAATACAAAGCCCCACATTGCACCTTAGCACTTTGATAAATTTATTTTTTAAAACACCCTCATCGCCAATTCATACAATATCAATCACTACTCTCAAACCAAATCAATCAGATAAAACACAGCACTTTTTGATAAAAATAATATAACAATGAAAAACAACACCTTATATGAAATATAATAAAAATATATCTATTTAATTAAATAAATATAAAAATATATTTGCATTTTGTTTATTTAATAATATATATTTCCTTTGTTAATTAAATAAAGGAGAACTAAAATGAATAAAACAAACTATCCAAGCCTGACTAACTATCTCGCCAAAACAAAAAAGAACGCAGATCTTTATAGATTATATAATCCACAATTTTCTTTTTTCTGCAAAAGTGACACTCAGGAGCAAAGATTTTATTTCGATTATTTCTCAAGACATATGGTCTCGAAGAGAAATATTTTAACCGTATTCTCTATCTATACATTCACCTCTTATAACATGAACAAAAAAGAGACAATAAAAAATTTCATACGATTTCTCAAAACGACGAATGAAAGTACATTCCATAATGCTTTTTCATTTCGCGGTGGTAACATTTTGTATGTAAGCAACAAAAACATGTTGAAAGAGATCTCATGGTTTTCACTCGCTCGAATTTACGAAGACATTAAAAAAATAAAGGAATATAAAACCAACCATGACAACTATATCAGATTAGTCGCTTAACAGAGGAGAAAAATTATGAATAACAACGCAATAAATGCATTACTCTCTTGTAAAACTCCAAAAGACATTCAGGCTTGCATTAATGCAGGCTCCGATATTAATACACTGGATTCGTTTGGAAGAAATATACTGTTTTACTGTAAAAACCCAAGAATGATTGACACTCTGGTTAAAGCAGGAATAGATTTTAACCATGCTGACAACTATGGTCACAATGTTTTGTTTAACCAGCGAAATCCTCACATACTGAAAAAATTGATTGATTCCGGCGTAGATATACACCACAAAAATGGTCTCGGCCAAACCTGTTTATGCTCGTTAGCTGATAATATATCCTGTTGCAAAACCCTGATCAATGCTGGAATTAATGTCAACAATGTGGATAAATGCGGAAGAACAATACTTTTTTACGTAAAAAATCACTCTATCTTTGATTTGATGGTACAGGCCGGTTGCGATATAAACCACAGAGATAACCAGGGTCACGGTATTTTTGAAATTTGCTATTCATTAGGCGATTTCAAAGCCAAAATGCTCATTCGTCATATTAGTATGAAGGATAGCAGTCCAGTAATTTTCAACTACCTCAACAGCGAAAGTCTGCAGATAATGGATTTGCTTCAGAAGAAAAACCTTAACTTTACTATCTCTGATAACTGCCAGGTTTATCTAAGTGCCAATGAAAATGAAATGAGCTCTTTCTTCAGTGAACTAAAGAAGAAGACAGATATCAGCAAAACACATTTTCGCCATATTGTACTGCGAGGTTATGATTTACGCGGGGACATTGAAACCATTAAATGGTTTATCCGCAATGACATCAAAATAGATAAAAAACAACTGGAACAGCATATTCGACATGATGAGATTTGTAAATATATAGCAGAACATGAGAGAAAGAAACTTAGCGAAATTATGAAACAAACAATCTCTTTAATGCCAGTAAAACGTAGATTGTAACCTCCGCCCCTCCTCACTGTCATAATGAATTTAATATGAACCCTATATTTACCCAGAGCAGATTACCTAATTAGCAATCTGCTCCACCTCTCTTATTTATAAATTTCGACACTGCCTTGACTTATTTTACCAATGCGCTAACTGTAGATCATGAACACATTTTAAAAAAGGTTAGATATGCATAAAAATGAAAGTAAAGAAGATCTATCAAGAAGCTCAAGAAGAGGTAAATTCCATACAGCAAAATATTCACCTAATGAAGTTCGAACTCACTGCGTCAGCGTTCGGTTAAACGAAGAAGAATTATCTATTCTCGATAGTAAAAGAGGCCCTTATAAAAAAGGGGAATGGCTAAGAATGGCATCCCTCAACAAACTCCCACCGGTATTACCTGAAATCAATCGTGAAGCATGGGTTAAACTCGGCAACCTTTCACAGGATTTAAACCGCCTGCTGAATCATCTCGACAGCAAAAGCCCTGACAGCGAACTGACCCGTACAGAACTCTTCGCCCTGCGCAGACAAATCAAAACTCTCAGGGATCACCTTATTCCATCAACCTTTCTGGAGCAAGACCAGTGAAAGGCATGCAGAAAATAAAGCGGGGTAAACAGTTTGCAGGTGTGGTTCTCTATAGCCTTAAGTCAGGATCTCACCACAAAATCACGCCTTATATTATCGGTGGCAACATGACGGGAAGCACTGCTGCTGAACTTATCAGTGAATTTGAAGGCACAAGACTACTGCGCCCCGGTGTCGCCAAACCTGTCTGGCATAATTCGATTCGCCTGCCAAAGGGAGAAACACTGTCAGTCAGACAATGGGCGGCATTCGCTGACGATTATATGACCCGGATGGGATTCACTGAAACCCATCTTCGCTGCTATATCATGCACGATGATTCGGACGGGCAGCATATCCATATAATAGCTAACAGAATTAACATGGTCGGTGGGAAGCTGTACCTTGGGAAAAATGAAAATCTTATCAGTACCCGGATTATCAGCGAGCTGGAGAAAGTCCACAAACTCACTCAAACCACATCTGCAATCAGTAGTCATAGTCAGGAGAAAAGAAAGCCTTCCCGCAACGAGCTGATGATGGCTGAAAGAACGACAACTCCCTGCCCCAGGTCCACTCTGCAGAGCCTGATTGATAATGCGTTAACCGGCCGCCCTGATTTGCTGACTTTTATCACTATGCTGGAAAAGGAAGGCGTGAACTGTAAACCCAATATCGCCTCAACGGGAAAAATGAACGGCTTTTCATTTCAGTACCAGGGCATTGCCTTTAAAGCGTCTCAGCTTGGAAAAAAGTATGGCTGGTCTTCTCTGCAAACACAGATTGATTTTACACCAGAGCACCTGGCTTTACTGAAAAAAGAGCAACAGCAGACTGTGCCAGTGCCAGTGCCAGTGCCAGTGCCAGTGCCAGTGCCAGTGCCATCATGCGAGCCTGAAGAACAGGCTGCAAACCGGGAAACGATTCTGGAGAAAATCCTTCAGCTTGAAGAAAAAATTCGTCTGGAAAGACAACAGGAAACAGTGGGTGTCATTCAACTCAGGAGCAAACTGCACAATACAGCTCGTCAGATACCCCGCCAGCGTCGTCTGCATTCGTGGCTTGTATTACTCGGCCATATTGTGGCACTTCTCAGGCGCAGGGGCATGTCTCTGTTACATGCCACTGCACATCCTTTCCACCAAATCCTGCACCTGCATCTTCTGACACCCTGTCATTCCATGACAACAAATCCCATTAAAGAACAATTAGTTAAAAACAACCCCCATCCTGCACCATAAGTTAAACAGTCCATACTTTAGTAATAGTCAACAAAATATTGATCGTTTATATAGATCGATAAACTAGTTATGATAGTTACAACCTATCAACCAAGATCCATCGATCGGTACAAGCAATTTTACTAAAGCGGATCATTCATCGAAAATGTTCAAAAATACATCACCTTAAATCAGGCCACGGAGTCATGATGGATAGTAAAACGATTAGCTGCCCCTTCTGCTTTACACAAAGCCCGTACGGCGTGCGGATTTGCAAAGGTTGCCATGCAAAAGTGGCCTATGGTGAAAGTCCGCTCAGTGTGGCATTCCTGTTTCAATTCGTGGCATTCGGTCTCGCCTGGTTAGTATTTTCATTGACCGGTAGCACTCCTGTCTCAGTCATTACATTTTTTTCCAGCGTCATTATTCTTATCTGCATAATTAAAAAGAAATATGCAGACAGAGTTGTTTTTATACGGTGATATTAATTTCGCACCACCGCAAACATAAAAAATTAATATGGGAGAACTTATGAACAGATTCATGATTTCTGTTTTTTTTATTTCTGCATTCCTTATTTCTGGTTGTTCAATATCAGGCAACCAGCATCTAAAAAAAGAAACATCACAAAGTCTGCAGTCGAAGATTATCAAAAATAAAACAACGAAATCAGAAATCATTACCGCATTAGGTGAGCCGGAAACCAAAACTACACTTGATAGTGGCAATGAAGAATGGACTTATTCCATGGATAACAATCAGTTTGATGCCACCACATTTATTCCCGTGATTGGACTGCTGACAGGGGGTTCACAGACGCAGGCCAAAACGCTGGAAATCGAATTTAAAGGCGAAACGGTCAGCAAGTGGACGTTCTCTGAAAACAACAGCAAGATGAAAACCGGTCTTATTCAATAACGTACTCTACAGTCTGGGATTATTTTATGAAAACATATGCATTTGCCACACTCATTGCGTCCATTTTTTTGCTGAGTGGCTGTACCGGTGAACCGTCTGAGCAGGATATTTACACTGCGATGAATAAGGTCGTGGAGCAGACGAATGCCATCGTTAAATCCATAGCAGGTAAAGATGTCCCGAAAGACGCACTGCGGGAATTAAAATCTGTCAAAAAGCATGACTGCGTGAAAGTATCGGATAAAAGCTATAAATGCAATGTGACGGCTATTGTCGATAACGAAAAGCGTACTGCTGCTGTAACCCTTGTCAAAACGGATGATGGCTGGCAGGTCGTTGATAAGTAAACCCACCGTAAAACCATCACGACAGGCGGGACACCGAATGGGTGGCCCTGCCTTTTTAATGCCCGGTAATGTCTTGCGGGAAACGACTGCTCTTATGTCACTCTGCCATACTCTGCCTTGCCCGGCGCATTTCCGCTGCCTCACAGCCTTTTCCTGACCACGGATCCTGGTGGTGTATAAGCCAGAGAACGTGCAATGCGTTTCTTTTCATACTGTGCCAGTAAATCAGCATAAATGTGCTCTGCTTCATCCAGATTGCCTGAAATATAATTCACGAGCGAATTCAGGCAATGCAGCAATGTGTCACTGTTAGCGAGTTGCCTGAGCAGAGGGGGCTTCAGGGTAGAAACGACACCCATAAACATCTGCATGATATTATCAACGTGATAACACGAATAGCGATATTGCGCCCGTGAATAAAAATACTTCAGATGATATCCAGCGAAAAGCACATAAAGTTTTCTGTAAAAATTATTGTTATTAACACTGTCGCGATGGTGTGTTATATATTTATCAACAACAAATATAAACTTTTCTTCCTGAGATGAAACACAAATATTACTCATAACCCTCTCCTTTTTTGTTTTTATAATTAAGTACTATCAGCTTTAAAATTTAAATCAATACAAAATTGAAAATATTTTATTTTAAAATGACAACTATTTATTCTGTTAATACTGGAAACAGCTTTCGCTGTTGCAATGTTGAGTCCGATCGATTGCATTACCACTTCCTTTTTTCAAAAGCCAGGTAGTTTCTAGATTTCAGATAAAACCCCTTCAGGAATTTTTTTGAGAGAGTGCTACGCACTGGCTCACGCCCCCGACGACAGATATATGTAGATTATTTTTACCCGTCAGATGAAAACCCAACGCTTAATCCCCCTTGCAGCGCCGCTGAGTGCCCTCAGCACTCACTCGCTGAAGCAGAAAGGATTTTTCCGAAGGGGTTCCGGCGTGAGCCGTATTAAGTTAACGGGTAAATCATGTAGTTGGATCCACTCTTTCGCTAAACTCAGCAGTCTGAATCCTGCGCGAAGCATATTTGTGCTGAGAGCTAAACCCAACTGTCTGAACTCCTGCGCGAAGCGTATTTCTACTGACAGTTAAACACTATAGCAATGTTCTGAAGCCCAGTGGCGCAACACACAGGTGCGCAGGCTTCACTTAAGGAATAATATTACGAAGGAAAATCAGCAATAGCAGTGTTTGTCAAACTGTGTACAATGGAATTTTGTGTCAGTCTAAAGCTAAATTTCGGTTTCTTGTTTCTTTATCACTCTTTTATCTTGCAAATTCAAAAAGAAAATTAATCAATTACATCAACAAGTTAAGATGTAATATTGGTTGTATCTTTCAGAACCAAAAATTATTAAGGACATAACAGGTGATGGTGAAATTTAGCACCCTTCGTAATAACTCTGACAACCCTTAATATTCCACTAAAAAAAATAATCACAGAGCAATAAATATAATATTTTTTAAATTTTTATTACTAAGAATATTGACAAACAAATTTAATATGCCATATCTGTTATCAGAATAATAAAAAAGGAGCCATTATGTCAAACACAAGTGTTATGTTAACTAAAGAACAAAAAGCAATTATTGCAGAAGCATTAGATGTTATGCCCGAAGATCTGGAAGAAATAAAAGTTAAAGCAAGTGCCTGTAAAAAGACATCCTTTCGTGACGATTTTTCGATGGTCTTTAAAGATAATACGGCCACACTCGCCCGAATGGATCTGACACCAACGGCATTCAGAATTGTTCTTTATCTTTTCTCAGCCATTGATTATGGAAATATTATCCCTGGCTTTTCACAGTCACGTACCGCCAGAGAGTTAGGACTGAATAAATCGAATGTTTCACGTGCATTCAGAGAATTATTTGAGAGGAAAATACTGATCCGTAATGCTGAAGATGGTCAGGTTTACCTGAATTCTAATTTATGCGTGAAAGGTATTCCTCATCGTTTCAATGAAGATCTGATGGATAAATTCAGTAAATCAAGACTTGAGACTGAAGACTTTGCCACTTCATTCAACTTTTATCGCGCAGGGCGAAAAACAAAGCCTGTAAAAAAATCCAGAAACAGATATCCAACTGACGGCATTCCATTTTAAAAGACATAACAGCGCTGGTGATTTTACTCCTGACACCAGCGAAAAATTTAACAAAATAAAGGATATCTTTATGAAACAAAGACTCCCTGCTTACCTTCACCAGAATAAATTATCAGATGAACAACGCAATCTGAACAATACTGTTCACAATGTGTTTTGGCTTCTCACATTAATCGCTTCATACACACCAGATAAAAGCACTGTTTACCTGAGTTTTCACCGTGCAACATCCATCGCACAGCAGGAAGAGATACATATCACACCAGCCCGATTTTATCAGGCCATCGATAAACTGATTGATACAAATGTTATTATGTGTACTGAGTTTAAATACCAGTATCGTTTAAACCCTGTATTTTTCAGTTATCTTAAATAAAACAAAGGGCAGAGAATGAAAGTTCAGGATATTCCTATCCTGCCATGCTTGCTATAGCAAAACCACATGACCACTATCAAAAGCACATAATTTTTATATATCATTGCCAGTAGGATTAAAATAAGAAGGTACAGACTTGTGCTGTCTGTACCCATGATAATTTATTACAGACTTTACACCTTTTTACCTGCGTTATTCTTTCTGATAATATTTTTTTCATTGACAAGGTGCTCAATACACATTCGTACTTCATCATTAATGGTAACATCTGTAGCACCCTCGACCAGTATAGAACACAACAAATAAAGAAGGACGTGCTCAAACTCTATCTCTTCGACTGGATCTACATAATTACGATAGGTTTCAATAGCCTCATACAAGCTATCCGGTGAAGTCACAAATGCACATACAAAATCTTTATCTTCCGGTACTCTGATTGAATTATTCATTTTAAATCTCCTGTACTTATTAATCTATAATGTCACGGTAAAAATGCCATCATAATTTTCACCAATGACTATTGTTATTACTTCTTAATACCAAAGCCTGACCTAATACTACTTATAAAATATCAGGCGGCCCTCTACTCATTGTTGAATAGCACCATTTATTTTTACACACCAAATTTAATACACTCATCATTAACCCCGTAATCAGGCTGCATTTTTACGTGAACGCTCAATTGCAGATGCGATCCATTCATCAACTTCGCTTTCGACAAATGCAATTGCACGCGAACCAATTTTTATTGGTTGTGGAAATAAACCTTCGTTGATTAGACGATAAATCCAGGCCTTGCCATAGCCGGTTCTGTTCATAACTTCTGGGAAGCGAATTAGGCGAGTATTTTGATTGTTCATTTTGTTTTCCCTTTGTCGTTGTGATGGGATCACTATACGAACAGTTGGGAAAAGATAGGAGCGAGCTTCCTAACTGCAGGGTTACGGTCTGCCCTGCAGTAGTAGACTTCGGGAATTCGAGATCAGTTAGAATCAGAGAGTTTCATCACATCTGAAACTCTCATGTTTTTCAGGTGGGGATTTCGGTTCATGAAAAAATTGAACTGCCTAATGAAGTCTATCGTTGCAGCTTTCATCGCAAGCGGACGATCTGAGTCTTTAATGTGATACCCTAAACGGGTAGTTGTTTCTTCATCTTCATCAGTATAAAGAAGCCGGGAGAGGCGATCATCTGAGATTCTTAGTTCTTTCCTTTTTGCCCAAAGTAAGATGTCCAGCATCGCAACCAACCTGTAATTTATGATTTTTTTAATGGTTCCGTAGCCGAAACGAACGATACCGGTTTCATTAACTTCCACTCCTTTTACCGATCTCCATTGTGGCAGGGCCGCTTTTATCGATTCGGCTATTTCATCGTCAGTACCACTACCAAGATCGATTTCAAGCAACACCGTTTTCTCACATAAGGGGGACAAGAGTTGTGACACATAAGCTTCGTGATGAGGCGCATTAACACAATATTCATCGTTTCCTTCCTCCCAAGTGAAAAGATTCACACTAAGGGCCATCACACTAAGTTCAGCAAGCCTGGTGATATCCGTGATAAAAATGTGTGGAGGACTGTAGAGAGTATCGTTAACTGTTGGATAATCGAGTTGTTTCCCTTTGAAAAGATGGGGGTTCCCACTGAAAATTTCAGTCATGTACACCCATAGCCCTTTCTTTTCTTCGTCAGTAGGCCCTGGCTTGTACAGAAGCGCTCTTGCCCAAAGTTCGTGATACAAGGCATTTAAACTGATGTCTTCGAGCTTGCGATAGTTATCTATGTCAAGCCAAGCTTTGATTTCTTTAGTATGCTCTGGTGACCAGTTTTTCAAAATTCAAATCTCCTGCCTTCTTAAAGATTTAAGTCATACGAATAGAGTTCAGTTAGTTTGAAAAAACTACCGTATTCACTAATCGATGAAAAGCAGTTCCTGCTTGCACGTTAACCTAGCCAGAAGGAAGTTGAACTGAGAGATTTGTTATCTTTTGATGCAACTTGCCAGGGTCTACGTCCTGTCAGGAGAGAAGAGGCAGGGATATGACCCGACTACGCCCTGCCTCTTACTTTACTCTGGGCGTATCTTGTCGTTGTTCTCGACCTGTTTGCCAGAAAACCCGGTGGGTGGCAATGAAATTCAATTCTCACCTGACAGCAAACTTACCATCAGAGCACTGGAAATGGCTTGGGAGCGCCGGGGGTCAACAACGGGTAAAAAGTGATCCACATACCGCCACCACCGAAGGTCTAATGTTGATCCACCTTGTTTACTCAGGATTAGCTTCAGCGACAACCCCGGCTTTCCGTTTTTGCTTCAGTCGATAGCCTTCTCCTTTTATTTGTACGACGTGTGTGATGTAAAATCCGGTTCAACATTGCCGATATAATGGTAGCATCTCCCACGAAGGTTTGGTCCTATAGTCCGGACGGTAGGTTACAGGCGTAAATTTACTGCAGGTGTTTCTGATGTATCCACGGGTGGTTTGTTGAAATTTTTATTCCGCACATCATGAACACCTTTCCCCAGTTGTTGCATTTCACAGAATTTCTGATATTTAATGACTTAAACATTTTTTCATGGGGGTGTTTATGGACTTAGTCATGTCCTTATTACAAAAGGGATTATTAGAAAAGGCATTAGACCTTGCCATTTCTGAATCATTCTTCAATGCAACGTCGCCTGATGGTATAAAGAATGCTTTAAAAGCTGGCTATGATATTAATGCTGTTAATAATAACGGTGACAATGCCCTTTTTAGCTGCAGAACCCTGGAAGCCATGGATTGCCTGCTAAGTTATGGAATTAATATACATCATATCAACGGACATGGGCAAAATGCGCTCTTTCATCAAAAAAATCCAGAAATACTGAAGAAACTGATTGGACTGGGTTTAGACACCTCGCATACGGATACTAATGGCTACACATGCATTTTTGAACATTACAGGAATGCTGAAGGACTGACAGAATTAATTAATGCTGGTTGTGATATAAATCACATCGATAAAAAAGGAAGAAATATTCTCTTCCTGCCCCTCTCCCCGGAAGTTTTATCCGTAGCAATAGATGCTGGATGCAATGTCAATCAAATTGATCATTCAGGGAAAGGGTTTATTGACAATGTATATGATTATGAATTACATGATATCATTCTTTCGCATATTGATAGATTTGACAGAAGAACGCTGCATGTAGATTTTTGTAATCTCGACTCAGCCTTTTTCTTGTATTACCTTTCTGAACATGGATTCAAAATAGAACTTAATAAAGACCATTTCACCATTAACAGTTACATTGGTGATTATAAAGAAATCTTATCCATACTTGATTTCATCAGTGAAATTCATGATATTCACTTCTATAAATACAAAGGCGGCCCTCTCTATAAAGATATCGACAAGCAAATTGTAAAGTGGATGATAAGAAATAAGCTCTTGGTTGATTTATCAAAAATAAATAAACACAAGGATTACGAAGAAATTAATTCATACAAAATCCGTCGCGAACAGAAAGAAATCTCCAAGCATTTAAAACCTGCTAAAAGTATATCTGTAACAGTTAAAAATGGCGGAAGATTGTGAGAGCTTATATGTGTGATTTATTCGAATTGTTTCAATATACTGCCTCAACATGAACAAAGAAATTCAGCATTAACTATATTGGGAATTACTCTATGAAACGTATGGTGCTAAGGGTCTGACGCCTCTGCCTGATGATGTGGAAGCAGCAGGCAATTTGAAAATATCTGCTCGTTGTTTAGTAAACTTGTCAATCATTACCCAAGTGATATTGGTTATCAGCACTCGTGCTGGATCACGGCACTTCTGAAAATAAAAACTAATGAGGTAAAGAATTGTCAGACGTATTCAGGAACTGCCCGTCGCTGATAGCCAGTATCAATGTCAAATCAGGTTCTGATCTCCTAATCGTGCTCTCGCGATCAGTTTTCATAGAAACAGTATCCTTTATGCTCAGAAAGGCATATACCCCTAAAGTAGCTCAGGTTTATCTGGTTGAGGCTAGGACGCGAAGCCATTGGGGAATCTGAAAAAAGTAAAGACTGTGTGATTTGTGAGCTTGATTGAATGCACTGTGAGCTCCCGCCGCTGGCGATATTGCTTAAACACCACCTGCAAATAGATCGATAGTCCCCACGAAGGAACGAGGGCATATGCCAGCTTACGTTGTTCGGGAACTTCTGCTTAGTGCCAGGAGCGGACGTTACACGTTGTTTCACACTAATCATAGTACTCAATTGAGATAATACATTTTTTATCTTATCCCCTGACTACGTATTATTTAGTCAGGGGAAGAGTCAAATCCATAATATAAAATCTTCCATTTCATCATAGTTCTTAATAATGGCACGGACCTCTTTTTCATCATCGCTTAAGCAATCTAATAAATTATCCCATTCGCTTTGTTTTTTTCCAAATCCGTATACTTGCTCAATATCCCCTGACTTCCAAATATATATTCCATCACTCTTTAATTTATCATGAATTTTTTTGATTGAGGCTTTTACTTCATGATGATTACAGATTTTTATAAAGTCTTTGCTTGAACTGCTTTTTAGTGAGTCTATAGAAATAATGGGGTTAGTAAGTTGCAAGCTTTGTGGATCAGACAAATTGGTTAAAGATGAGAGTAATTCATCGCATTCACTACTTAATACTTCATTATGAGAGGTTGTCAGTAGTATTGATAGAAAATCGCAATCGGCAAGGATTCGCGTTCTTATACCTATTGAATTGATAACATTGGCCATTTTCAAAAGACTGCCTTTGCCATCTACAGCTACAATACTTGTCTTGGTAGGGTTGAGTTCATTGTTTCTAATTTTTTTATAAAGTGCGCATAAAACATTCGTTTCTGTTTTGCCCTCGACTAATAAAACTTCTTCTGAAAATAAGAAAAATGATGAATTAGATAAGGTAAATGCAGAGTGAAGTTGTGGTGAGGATGCCTCATATAATTCTTGTATTTTTTCCGAAATGGTTTTCCGGGCTATAGTACCTTCGGAACTTTTAAAGACCTGTATAGCATTGCAGGCATGTTTTGCTGAGAGCATGCTGGCCGAGTGAGTTGAGATGATGACTTGGAATCCAAGATCGCTTAAAGCAACCAGAGATTCTCTCACAGAGTTTATGGCAGATGGATGTAAGTATAACTCTGGTTCATCAATGAAAATAAGAGTGTTTGATTTTTTTGTATCATCGCTTCTTTTCTTAATATCAGCTAAATATTGAATCAAAGCCATCTGTATTGAACGCTGCGTACCATGGCCGAATCGGCTGATGTCTTGCATTATTGAGGAACCAGCTCGTTCTTCAAATACTTTCAAGGTTCCTGATTTGAATATTTCATCCAGAGTGGGGGTAGGAAAGTGTAGTTTCACACTCACATCGGGGAAAAACTGATTTACTTTCTGACTAACGCCACTGTCTATTTTGTTCAAACCATCTAACCTAGTAGAACCATCATGAGCAAGATATTTACCGATTTCCGAGATGTTTTCAGAGAATTTTACTTCATATTCTTTTTTTATTTCGCTAACAATTGCAGCTAATATTTTCGCGATTGTTGTACCGGCTTTATTTTTGGTTGCATCTTCTACAGCATCAGACATCGCAGGAATATGAATTGGTTCAGGGAAAAGATTCGAGATAGCGCCATCGATTCCACCAGGATTTTTTTTCCATGTGGTACCATCAAAAACCTCAAGTGTTTTTTTGACTTTTAACTTATCACCATCAACAACTTCTCTGTCCTGCTTTCTTGCAAACCTCAAAGTTTTATCTATGATGAATGGTGCAATTTTTTGCTGATTTTCTTCGCTAAGTAACGTCAGGGTATCATCAGTAATCCCTTCAATGACTCCCTCTACTCGCACTGGATTTTGTGGGTCGTACATATCAGCATCGCTTAGTAGGGAGCCATCTAAGAGCCATTTTATAGCCAATATAATATTTGATTTACCTGCGTTATTATAGCCGACCAATGCTGTATATGGCCTTAGAAAAGCTTCGGTGTATTTGCAAGACCTGAAGTTAGTTATTGATACTTTATTCAATCGAACTGTCATTATATTATCCTTGTTCTAATCTCATTTGGGTCTAACCAACAGTTGTTTCATCATAGTTTCTGCTTGAACTTTATCGATAATCTAACTTCGCGACCAAGGATACAATGAGCTGAATCACAGCCCGGTTAAAACGTCTGTTTTTCGCTCACTGCGGACCTTCAGCTCAGTCAGAACGTCCGCTTCGTGCCAGGAGCGGACATTGCTAAGTTCGGAACGTACTAAGCGTAGGGGCAGGTCAGGCTGGCCTCCGGTGGTCTGCGCATTTGTGCAATAATATTTTTCATGTGTGGCCAAAAGGGTGAGTTATGAAATTAGTTAATGTTTTTGAAATAAATCGTTTATATAGCTTTCGCTATGTTCTTTTTCATCTCTGTGGCTATGGAAGCGATCTCTTTCATCCTCATCATAATCGTAAGAGTCATAGAGGTGTGTAGACGCATCAACTTTACTATACATATATTCAATTTCATTGTCCTCAAAGGGCAAATCGTATTCATTAATTAAATCATGTAGCATGTCATATGCAATGTCATCAGCTTTAGATCTTTCGTCATAATCTAATGATTGAATTTTCCCTGTTCCAGATAAATGTTCGTCATAATTTTCATGCCAATATTCTTTGATATGTTCCATTAGTTCATGAGTAACTTCCTCTCCTTTTATTGCAGGTCGAAGATTGATTAAGTGTGCTAAGGGGAGGTAATCGTCATGGTTGAGGGTATATCTCCAACTAGACCTCATGGCATAATTTATAAAGTCAGAGATGAATTGATCTGAAAATAGACTTGGAGCATTTTTTACAGCCCATAACACGCACTCCCCAACTTCGTAATCGTAAGTGAGATATTCTTCTTCAATGTTTAAAAATAAGCTTGGGTACACCATTCTATTTTTATTGGTGGAGATTAGATTGGAATGTATGATCGAATGAAGGAGATGAATTGAGTAATCATTTAAGCATTTAAGATCAACAGCATTGAGTACTGACTCAAGCACTGAAATAAATACATCAGCACTGATTTTCCTATTGCTGTGCAAAGAGAATAAAGTGTTAATTGATTGATTTGTCTTAAGGGCTGAAAAGTAAAGTGCAAGAGAGGTTTCATCAGTAGCATAGCGATTGATGATATAGTCAGACACCGATGGGTTGAATGGTGTCAATCTTATCATTACATTTTTATTTAGCTGTGTCAGACTTCTATTAAGTGTTGATTTTATTGACTCTTTTATGTATTCATCTATTTTATTTACTTTGGAGTGAAAGTTATTTTTATATTTGATATTGAAAACACGCTTTAATGAATTTTTACACTCCCGTTCTTCCATGTTATTAGCATTAAAAACAACCAAGCAAACTAGATCAATGACTTCCTCACGTGTTTGATTATTGAAACAGTGCGACCAGATCATTTCTGGATTGTCTAATGAATTTTCGATATACGACCAAAAATTCGAACTGTCGATTCCTGATATTCTGTCGCTATCTGTAATAAACGATATAAGTCGTGGGTTAAAGTTTGGATGATGTATTATTTTCCAATAATTACGATTATCATAAAAAGTGTCAATGTACTCCTGTGGTAATGAACTATGCCAAACATGATTGTAAAGTATATCAGCCTTTTCTATATCAGTAAGATCTGATACATTTATCTCAATTTCTTTTTTTCCAATTTTTTCTATATTAAATATCTCACTGAGATTTTTAGCTCTGTTTAATATGTTGGTTCTTGACGTCAAAATCATCTTTTTGTTTTTGTCGGTAATGATTTTTTTAATAAACTGAACGATTTTAGAATCAGAGTTTCTAGTGAAAATTTCTAAAAGAGTAGCGCCGAGAAAATCATCAAAATAGAAAAATTGCTTTCTCTCTTTTAAATATATAGATTCTATTTCTGAAATTGATCCTTCAATGTGGTAAATTTCATAGTCGCGATTACAATGCATGAGCATCACTTGTTTTGCAAGAGTGGTTTTACCAACGCCAGGCAAACCAGTGATGATTACAACTTTGTTTTCATCTAAAATCTCTAAAGCTTTTTGTAATTGCTTGGTTTCGATGAATTTGTATGATTCTTTTCTCGCATCTTCAATCAGAAAGTTACTATTTTGAATTGCAGCATTATTTAGCAGACTCATTAAAAAATTTGTACTGGAAAGCCAAAGTTTGTAATGGTTCCGTTCTGTTTCGGGGTAAAGTGCTAAAAGATCATTGAGATGCTCAGGACCAATGATGTCATTATTGCTTAGAATGTAAGGGTTAAATAAATCGAAGATTTCTTTTTTATTAGCAGGGGATAAACCAACGCTTGTGATGAAAATGTATCGATTAGGTTTTAAGTTTTTAACTTTTGCAACTTCTTCGCTTTTAAGTTTACTTAATAATCCACTATAACCAGTTTTAACATAGTGTTTAACTTGGATTATTACTTCGCCAGAGTGATAAAAACGACCATCAATCCCACCATCTTTTCCTGATTTAAAACGCTCAATAAGCAGATTTTCTCTCTTGCTTAAGAGGTCCGTAGCTAGTCTTTCAAACTCTTCATTATTGAGTGCTCTAAAATCATAGTTTGTCATTGGAGTTCTTAATAAGTGGCTGAAAATGAAAGCAATGTTACATGGTGGAAAAATCAAAAAAAAGTGGAATGATGATAGATTGTTATATTCATAGAGTTCATAAGGATTAAATTGTGATTTAGTGCATGATTTTGCGCAAAATTGCACAATTTTTCAAGGTAACTAAAAGTTGTGCCGCGTCGTATATGGCGCAGCTTTGCTGCCTTTCAGAAAGAGCACAAAAATGGGGTCGTAATGTGCGCAGGCGAGGCGGGGGAGCAAGCGCGCGCAAAGGTGGACAGGTCACTGGTTCACTGCATTGAATGACTCTGTACCTCCGCAGACCTGCATTAGTCGTTACGCCGCTTGGCACTCGTCTTTGCCGCCCTTCAGAATATAGTACTGGATATTCTAACGGAAGGTCAGAAAGGAGCGTTTACCAAAGAGGATGGCGAGAAGGTCATTGACGAAACGGGGAAGCGGGTTAAGTAATCTGCCCACTTCAGAATATCGGACGCCTGTTTACACTATGTGGGCGTCCGGTTTTCGCTCACAGCAGACATTCAGTTGCATTCGTTCGTTCGCTCCATGCCAGGAGCGGACATTTAAAAAAAACGCGACCAGGTGCTTAGTTCGCAGTTTCAAAGGTCTTTTTTATTGAGCCATACGTACATGAGTTGGGCCAATTCATACGGTTTCTCCAGAGGAATAAGATGCCCACAGCCGTCAATATAAACAGCACAGGTGCCGGTTAGCTTGGCCAGTTCTTCTGCCTCCTCTTTTGAACGCAGCCGGTCATGTTCAGCTGCAATGACATAGGTCGGGCATGAAACTGGTTTTAACGTTATTCGCTCACGGTTTAGCCCTGACTGGACACTGAATGCATGTGCTCCCAGCCTTTTTCCCATGTCACGGATTTTATCAATAAGGGGCGTATTATCGGCAAGATCAGCGTGAAGCGACTTTCTAATTGCCATGGTGCTCAGTCCACTGAATGCTCTGGAGGAATGAGTAACCGCAGTCGCTATGCGTGTTTTTTTCTGCTCTGGTGAATCTTCTCTGAGAGAGGTAGCAATGAGAATCATAGCCGCTGTCCGTTCCGGAAAAGCTTCATAAATAGCTCTGGCTACGTAGCCACCCAACGAAAAACCTGCCAGAACAAAACGCTCAGGTAGTTTCTGGGCTATGTTGGCGGCAATATCCTGGATTGTTGTTCCCCCATTCAGGCTCACAGGAATAAAGCGTCTACTATCGGGAAATGCAGCGATAAAATCGTCCCATAATGTTTCATCAAGCATAAATCCTGGAATGAGTACAACAGGGAGGTTCTCTAGGTTATCCGGCAAGCTCATTTCTTGACTGCGGCTCCATTGCTATGGTTTCAGAATTGATAAACATAGCCTATTGCGGAGCATGAATACATTGCCACCTCGTTGAAGTCCGCTTCTCGCTCGTAGCAGACATGATGGTCACGCATCTTGTCCTCTGCGTGCCAGAAGCCGACGTTGGTTGAATAGAAAGTAGCTGCGATGTGTTTTCATTAACGCTGGCTACGTTAGAATAGCCTCGTTGAAAACGAATGAACTGGAGTGAAAATGTTTGCTGATTTTGGTGTCGTGAATTTCTGGACGTACCTGCTTGGTGCGACGCTGATAGTCCTTGTGCCTGGTCCTGAAAGAATGTTCGTGATTAAAACGAGCATTACCAGCGGCATAAAGCGGGGCTTCGCTGCAATATTTTCGATTCTGCTGAGCGACGTTATTCTGGTTCTGTTGGCATGGTGTGGGCTGGCGGCGGTCATAAGTTCAACCCCAGCCTTGTTTAACGCCATCAAGTACGCAGGCGCTGCTTATCTTTTCTATCTCGGTGTCCAGACATTACGCGCTATCTTTAAGCCGGCTGTCGAAACGAGTGAGGAAAAGAAATCTTCAGCTGATGCCGGGGGGATCATCGGACGCGGAATGTTGGTTACGCTATTGAATCCGAAGACGCTGCTGTTCTATATCTCTTTCTTCGCCCAGTTCATCAATGTTCAGGCTGAACACTCCTGGATGGCGTTCATCATTCTGGCAGCAGTAATGTTCGCAATTACTCTCGTTTATTTCGGCTTTCTCGTTTTCTGTGGCTCTTATCTGCTTAGCCGTCTTAAAGGCAACCGACGTCTTTCTGCAATCGGAAACGCGCTGGTAGGGATGTTCTTCATTGGATTTGCAGCAAGACTCGCAAGCGCAACTTCCTGAATGGATAGTTAAACCGCCGTGAGGCGGTTTTTTTACGTTCTTCCTGGGACGGGACGTCAGCTCCTCGCTCATAGCAGACATGAATACTCTGCTGATTGGCCGCTCCGTGCCTGAACGGGCGAGGTACACCATCTACTCAAACGGACAAGTTTATGGATCACTACAGTATTTGAGATAGAGCAGTTTTTATTGACCCCCTCAGTAATCAGACGCTAAATATCCCGCCACACTTACATTTAGTATGCCTATAGAGGGTGTTATTTTGAAGTCGCTAGGCATGTTGGAACCATGCGAGGTACTGTGGTTCTACTTTATGGTTCCTTTTTGGAACCCATAAAGAAATTAATTTAAACAAAAACATTAAATATCAATACACTATGATTAAAAGTACAGGGACGCCAGCTCCACCAAAATTCTCCATCGGCGATCACCAGAGTCGACTGATGAAGTCCTGAAAGCCCGCACGGCGCAAGCACTGCGGGCTTTTTTGTACCCTCAACATGTCCCGCGAAGTCCGTAAATTTTCCCGGCGACACAGAAACATCACGCCATTAAACATTATTTCTCTCATGCTCAATGAGCCATTCTTTGCGTGAAATCCCCCCTCCGTAACCTGTCATCGCCCCATCTTTTCCAATTATCCTGTGACAGGGGATGACAATCGCAATCCGGTTGGCACCGTTAGCGGCAGCGACGGCGCGCACAGCATTTGGCTTATTAAGCCGTAGTGCAATGGCCTGATAGTGTGAGGTCTGTCCATAGGGAACAGCACGCAACGCATGCCAGACGGATTGTTGAAAATCACTGCCCGGAGCATCTAAAGCCAGATCAAACTGTCGGCGCGTTCCGGCAAAATACTCGCCGATCTCTTTTACTGTCTGCCGGGTATGGCTGTTTTCGCCGGTGACGATTCTGGCGTTAAATAAACGCTGAATATCGCGGAATTCTGTTTCTAACATCCGGCGATCGGTAAACTCCAGCAGACAGACTCCCCACTCTGTCGCGCAGACAAACATCGGACCAAGCGTCGTGGTAAACCGGTGAATGACTATCACCTGGGTTGCCTGAGTCGGCGCTGCGCCAGTAAGCCGCTTGTAGGTATAACCAAAGCCGCTAAGCGATTCATAGCCATTGTCCAGCGCAACGTCAGTCGCCGGTCGTCCACTTTTTAGCTCCTGCAGGGCAACGTTCACCCGCTGCATTCGCTGGAAAGCCTGAAAAGTAATGCCGTGATGTTGCAGGAACCAGCGCCTTACCCGCTCCGGGCTGATGCCATGCTGACGAAGCTCCGCGTCTGCTACACGGGATTTGATATCGCGCCTGACAAGCGCAAGTGCCTGCTCAACGAATAATGGCGCGCTGTGTGCATTTTCCGCAGGTCTGCAGACCTTACAGGGACGAAAGCCGTCCGCCAGGGCAGATTTGGCATCTTTATAAAATTCGACATTTTCGCGTTTGGGCTTTCGCGCCCGGCATACCGAAATGCAGAATACGCCCGTGGTTTTGACGCCAACAAAAAACACGCCAGTGTAGTCTGAAGCACGTTCAAGTAATGCCTGATACCAGATATCGCATAAATTCTTATCGGTTATTTTCATCACCAAAAAGCCCTTCAAACGTCTGACGAGATCGGATCGCATGCATGACATCAGTCAGCGTTGACTGCATCGCTGAATGAACAAAATTGCCCATTGAAATGGGGCTTACCCCTGCCCGTTTCAGCCTGTCAAATGACGGAAGATCGGGCATACACATGACATTCAAAGGCAACCCCGTTGCCTCTGCAATGAGGCTGATGTCTTTCTCTGACGTCAGGCAGGGAACAAAAAGGCCGTCAGCACCTGCAGCTTTATAGCGTTGACCCCGTGATATCGTCTCCTGCAACGCGTCTTCATGCCCGAGCAGGTACGTGTCAGTCCGGATGTTCAGAAACAGGCTGTAATTTTCGCTTCTCAGCGTATCGCATACTGTTCTCAGGTTACGGGAAAAATCAGAGGCATCGTCAAGCTGACGAACCCCGTTTATGACTCGGCTGTCTTCGAGATTAACGCCTGCGACGCCTGTCTGAGCAAGGCGCCGCAGATTGTCTGCTATCTCTTCGGCTGAATCACCATACCCTGCTTCCATGTCAACGCTCAATGGCAGGCTGCTGGCAGCCCGGATCCGGGTGACCATATAAAATAACTCATCAAACGGCACTCCCTGCCCGTCGTCATATCCCAGTGTGGACGCTATAGCTGCACTGGACGTTCCCAGAACCTGGTAGCCTGCTTTTTGCGCTGCGACAGCACTGGCGGCATCCCAGACGTTGGCGATAAGAAGAGGCTCATGCTGATAGTGGCGTTCGGCAAAGTTCATATTCATATCCTCTCGATAGATTGAAAATGAATCTAAGCACTCAGGAAGAACCTCACAACCGAAATTCAGACGACCATTTTTTAGCAAACGTCGTCTGAACATGGGGGCGGAACAGACCAAAACCTTTCAGGCCCGGGCTCCGGCTTTCAGCATGGCTAAGCAGACGAGGTTCTCCCACATGTTCCCCGGTGAAAGCATGGAGCAGGTGACCCAGTGTTCCGGCGAACACAATACGCTGAGCCATGATTTCGTCATAGTAGAGAGGGTCTACCACAACGACAAAATTAAGATCGGAGTATTGATCGAACCCGCCATGAACAAGCGAGCCGCCAGCGAGAAGGGAGTGAATCTGCGATCATTCCACCACAATCACTACGTCCAGCCCTGACAGAGCTCATTCATCTTCTCGCTTGAGAAGCTATCCTCTCCCTTTGACCAACATCAACGACACCGCCCCTCCCCCTATGGAGAATAAAAAAAACACCCCTACCCAGCGCTACGGAATAGCCGCTTAACCCGGAAGGAACGCCACCATGTACAGACCCATAACCGTCATAATATTCATTCTCCTGACGCTCGCCGCCCTCGCGGAAATAGGCGTATTATCCTTTGGATAATCCTCAGGCGAAATACCTCTCATCAGGGCATGTTGATCTCATTACAGTTTTTTCCTAAAGCCATCCCGTTTCGCCTGTGCCATGCTGAATCACGCTCATAACCGATAACGTTAAATGAGGATATTATGAAAAAAACAATTATCGCATTATCTGCCGTTCTGCTGGCTTCCCCAGTATTTGCTGCGACCACACATGCAACTGACGATACCGTCGCGGCGGCGAACGCAAACGCCAACGAGGCGAAGCAAAAACTGCACGAAGAGCAGAACAAAGGTGAAGAGCTGAAGCTGAAACAGAAGCATGCTGCGGAAGGTAAAAGCGAAAGCTTTGGCAGCAAGGTCAGCGAAGATTCCCAGGAAGCCTGGCATAAAACCAAAGAAGGCACCGAGAAAGGGTGGGATGCCACCAAAGAAGGCGCGGAGAAAGGCTGGAACAAAACCAAAGAAGGTGCCAGCGAGCTGGAAAAGAAAGTCACTGAGTAATTAGTTATCCTCACGAAAAGGTCGCACTTGCGGCCTTTTTTATTTCTTCGAATATAATTAGCACCTCAGGCGTTTACGCAGTGCGCACTTATCGGAGAAACCACTATGTATCGCCTTTTGGCCTTTCTGACCGTTCTGCTGTTATGCCCTTCCCTGCATGCTGCCCCGAAAAGCTACCTTATCGACACCAAAAACACCGCCATTCGGCTCTCGTGGCACGCCTTCGGCGGCATCCTCTCCTGGGCGACGTTCAGCGGCGTGACGGGTGCCGTAACGCTCAATCCGGATAACGACGTTGACGACCACATCCACGTCACCATTCCCGTGGCCACCCTGGTGGCCTCAAACACGCTGCTCACCTGGCAATTAAAAAGCGACATGTTTTTTGATGCGGAGCACTACCCGACCATCGAGTTCATCAGCTCTCGCGTGGTCGACCAGGGCGCCGGACGGTTCAGGGTGTTCGGCACGCTGACCGTGCGAAACATTGCCCGGCCGGTGATCCTGGAGGCCGCGGTGAAAGACCCGCATGCGCAGGCCCCCACGCTGGACGCCACCACGGCGATCTCGCGCGCGTCCTATGGGATGGATAAGTTTGCCCTGGTCGTGGACGATCGTATTGCCATCGCCATTGCGATACAGACTAACAAGGTGCCGTCATCCTGAGATCACGCGCTGCAGCCGCTCAGCGTTTCCCCGCAGGTGAGACGGCGGGTTGCGGCCAATCAGGACAAACTGATAGCCCGCCTCCTGCCACCACGCCAGGTTCATGCTGTGCCGCTGCTCCTGTTGGAGCGAGACCGTCGTCTTCTCATCAACAGGCGAAATACAGAGGGCCATCGGGCCGTAGTCGGCGTTGATCCAGGCTATCTGCGCGATAGACGTCGTTTCATAGCGCAGCATGCGCACCATTTTAAGCTCTGCCCCCTGCAGGGTAAGCTGCGACAGGTTTAGCGTCATGCCGATGTCCTGCGCGGCCCGTTCCAGCCCGCGCTGCAGAACCGGCGTTGCGCCGTCCATATCCAGCAGCGTCTCGACGCTGTACAGGGACATATATTGCGCTTCGAGGTCGCGGATATGGGCGTTCTCATCCGCAGGCGCTGCTGAGGGACGCAGCAGATACCCCAGCCCGGAACCCACCAGCAAAAAGCTGGCCGAGGCGGCGATCAGCGCCCGTCGGCTGACGCCAGCCGCCGTCGAGACCTGCGGGTCGGGAAGTGCCGCGAGACGCGCCTGCATCCTCTCAAGAGGTGCATCATCCAGCAGGGAGGCAAACGCCCCGGCGTAATCCTGGCTGCTTTTCATCAGTTCGTCGGTTCGCCCGGCGAGGCGTTCGTCACATTTTAACTGTTCTTCAAATAACTGCGCGTCGGCGCGGCACATCTCGCCATCTATCCAGGCCACGATGGCGTCGTCGTTATAGGGCGGTGCAAAACGGTGCGCGTTCAAGAGCGTTTCTCCTTTACCGGAGGCAGTGCGTCAGCGGATTTGGCAAGCCGAGCCCGCGCCGTCGCCAACCGGCTCATCACGGTACCGATCGGCACCGCCAGGGTCTCCGCCGCCTCCTGGTAGGTAAAGCCTTCGACATAAACCAAAAATACCGCGTTGCGCTGGGCTTCGGGCAGCGCATTAACGCGCTGCATCACCTTCAAGTAATGAAGGCGCGTCTCATCCTGTTCGCGGGTGTCGGGCGCCAGCAGCTCGTCGCTGGGGACAAATCCCTGCCCCTGGCGAACGTGTCGTGCCCGAAGCTCAGAGATCCAGATAGAGTGCAGGATCGCGAACAGCCACCTGTCGATGCGCGTGCCCGGCGTATACTGGCCGCTTCTTTCAAGCGCGCGCACGCAGGTGGACTGAACCAGCTCTTCGGCGATATCCCTGTTTCGCGACAGCACCAGCCCATAGCGCCAGAGGCGCGGCAGGTGTGCGGCAAGCTGTTGACGAACCTCACGGGTTGCGATGGGTTTTCCCTCCACGAGAAGATCAGGATTCCGGGTGTCCATTAATGGCGGCCTGCAGGTCACGGTACTCCTCGCAGGACTGGCCACAGATTCCGGCAATGACCTTCAGCTGTTCTTTCGCGAGGTCGGGACGTCCTTTCACCATCCACGCTTCACCGAGATACTCCCGGGCTTTGGCGTAATCCGGGGCGATAGCCAGCGCACGCTGGTAATAACCAATCCCTTCGTCCGTTCGGCCCAGTTTGCGCGTGGCGAACCCGCGATAGTTCCACGCTTCAGCCGTGTTGCCATTTTTCAGCGAATCCAGCAGGTTCAGCGCCGCCTGGTACTCGCCTTTCTTCGCGAGATGGTACGCATAGTTGGTTTTGTCCTGGTCGCTGAGGCTGCTGCTCTTGTCCGGCACGCATTTCTGCGTGGCGCTGTCATACACCTGTCCGGAAGGACAATCAGGCGTTTTGCTCTCGGTACTATTATTGCCCATGGCCAGCGCCAGCGGGGACAGCAAAGAAAAAATCAGCACCGGGATCAAACGAAACGAGGTTGTGCGCATATAAAACTCCAGGGTGAGTGGGGAGTGACGTCAGTAAACGTCCGGGTGAGGATTTTTATTCATTCTTCGGTGAATTTTTTTCTGTCCTAAAACCCTGCCTGCACTTCAGTTGTAAAGGTAATAAACCAGGTTATTTTTTGTTTTCTCGTTATTATTCCTTGCGCCTATTAGCAGAGTTTTAACCCTGTACAAGAATATATTTCATTACCTAAGTGACATAATATATCTTACATCAAAAACGTTACCCTAACTTAAACACACATTAAGCGCACTTAAATAACAACGTTTGACATGATATTTAAAATGCTCCCTACCAATTATCATACTGGGTCATAAACGTTAAATAACAGAACCACAAAAGAAAACAAAAAGACAATAAAAACAATTATATAAAAAACAACAATTATAAAAAAGAGCAATCCATTAATGCCCCACTCATTGTTTCCATCTTTATTTACCAAAGCTTAATTTGCACAATCCTCATTTTCTGTCTATATCATTTTTATATTCCAGAAACCAATTCCTCTATTAATTACAGGGTTTTATAAAATACAAAACACCCATTAAACGGTTTTTTCATAAGTCATTAGATTCGCTCTGATGTTGCCACTCTGACGCATGGCGGGCATCGTGCGCGCTGAATTCTACGGTGAACGCTGTTTTATAACAGCAACTGCGCCGGGGGCGCCCTTTACCTTCAGCAGAGATGGCCCGTCTTGCTCGCCGTTCATGACACTTCTGCTGGAGTAATAACAAAATGAGCCAAATCTCTGTTATTTCAAAACTTACTGGCGTAGAAACGACCCTGGAAGGCACACAGGTTACGCTGAACCATTCCTCTGTCGTTGAGCTTCACGTCGAGCGAGCGAGCGTCTCCCACTTCGCGCGAAGCGGTAACGACCTGCTGGTGACATTGCACTCCGGCGAGGTGATCACCCTTAAAAACTTCTATGTGGCGGACGCGCAGGGCGTGAGCCAGCTGGTTCTGCAGGACAGCAACGGCGCATTATGGTGGATTGAAGATCCGACCGGGGCCGCCACGTACGAATCTATCGCGTCCACGGACGTGCTGCTTGCGGCGTCAGGAAGTGACGCTGGTGGCGCCGCCATCTGGCCATGGGCCCTGGGTGGTATTGCCGCTGCAGGGGGCATCGCGGCCGCGGCAAGTAGCGGCGGCGGTGGCGGCGGTGGTGGCAGCAGTAACAATTCGGCCGATCCGGATACGACTGCACCAAATGCACCTTCCGGCCTTAAGTTCTCCTCAGACGGTAAAACCGTCACCGGTTCCGCCGAACCCGGCAGTACCATCACGCTGAAAGACGCGAACGGCAACGTCATTGGCACAGGAAAAACGGGCAGCGACGGCAACTTTAGCGTCTCCCTCGGGACACCGTTGACCAACGGCGAGCAGGTAACCGCCACCGCAACGGATAGCGCCGGGAATACCAGCCAGGGTTCAAGCGTCACCGCACCGGATCTCACCGCACCCGATGCACCAACGATTGGCAGCGTAATCGACGATATCGCCCCTCAGACGGGGACGGTGACCAACGGCGGCAGCACCAACGATCGGCGGCCGCAGCTCTCCGGCACCGCCGAAGCAGGCTCCACCGTGACGATTTATGACGGCGGAACAGCCATTGGCACCGCGGTCGTCGCCAGCAATGGCACATGGACATTCACCCCGTCCGTCGACCTGAATGAAAGCACCCACCAGATTACCGTACGGGCAACCGACGCCGCCGGCAACACCGGGCCAGCCTCACCGGTATTCACCCTCACCGTCGATCTTACCCCTCCGACAGCGCCCACCGCGATTGTGCTGCTCGACGATACGGGCCTTATCCGAGGAACAATCACGTCGGGCGTGCCTACCGATGCCTCGCAGCCGATCCTGGCGGGAACGGGCGAACCCGGTGGAACCATCAACATTTACGATAACGGCGTGGCGATTGGCACAACGACGGTGCTGCCTAACGGTACATGGAGCGTTACCCCAGGGGGCCCGCTCCCGGACGGAACGCACTCGATCACCGTCACTGAAACCGATGCCGCCGGAAACCAGAGTACGGCCTCTGAGCCTATCATCTTTACCGTGGACACCACGCCGCCGTCAGCCCCAGGAAACCTCGTGGTGTCGAATGATGGCGGCACCATCAGCGGCATCGGAGAAGCAGGCAGCACGGTGACCATTCGTGAAGGCGATTTCACCCTTGGCACAGTGGTTGTTGATAGCCAGGGGAACTTCAGCCTGACGCTGAGCCCGCCGAGGATCAACGGCGAAATCCTGACCGCTGACGCCACCGACACGGCGGGCAACACCAGTCCGACCACCTCCGCGGCGGCACCGGACATTACCCCGCCGCAGACCCCGGTCATCCTGTCGGTGATTGATGACGTCCAGGCCACCACCGGCCCGGTGGCCCAGAATGGGCTGACCAACGACCGGGCACCGACCCTGAACGGCACGGGCGAGGCAGGTTCGACCATCACGATTTATAACGGCAGCGATGCCCTCGGTACGGTGGTTGTTCCCTCCTCCGGCCAGTGGAGCTTTACGCCGCCCACACCGCTGACCGACGGCACCTGGGTGCTGACCGCGAAGGCGACGGATCCCGCCGGTAACCCGAGCGGGATATCAAACACGTGGACAATTAACGTTGACGGGACGGCACCTGGCGCCCCGGTGATTTTACAGGTTGTAAACGATATCCCAGGGCAGACTGGCGCGATCGACGTGAACGGGACCACCAACGACGCCACCCCGACGCTCAGCGGTACCGCTGAAGCAAACGCGACGATCAGCCTGCGCGTGGACGGTGTTGAAATTGGTACAACCGTCGCCAATGGCCTCGGCGTATGGAGCTTTACCCCTTCCTCCCCAATCGGTGAAGGCCCCCACGCTCTGACCGCCGTCGCGACCGATGTGGCAGGCAACCCCGGCCCCGTCTCCAACACCTGGACTCTGACGGTTGACAGCGTCGCGCCTGCGGCGCCGGTCATTACCCAGGTGCTGGATGATGTGCCGGAGCGCCTCGGCGCCCTCAATTCTGGCGACAGCACCAACGACACCACGCCAACGCTCAACGGCACGGCTGAACCGGGCTCAACCGTTACCATTCGCCTGGATGGTGCCGATCTTATTACGATCCCGATTGACGGCAGCGGCACCTGGACCTATACCCTTCCCACGCCGCTTGACGAAGGTCCTCATACCTTTAGCGTCGTCGCCACCGACGCGGCGGGTAACACCAGCCAGCCGTCAGACGACTTCACCCTGAACGTCGATATCACTGCGCCAGCGGCGGCCACCATCGTCACCGTGACCGACGACGTCGGCGGCGTACTGGGTTCGCTCAACAGCGGCGATACCACGGATGACACTCGCCCCCTGCTGCAGGGCACCGCCCCTGCAGACACGGTGATCACCGTCTATGACGGCACGACTCTGATCGGCACCGCCATCCCCAACGGCAGCGGCGGCTGGAGCTTCACGCCCGTGACCCCGCTCACCGACGGTCCGCATTCCCTGACGGTGCACGCCACGGACGCCGCGGGCAATACCACCATCTCAACGCCATTTGAACTGACGGTGGATACCGTTGCGCCTGCCACGCCGGATATCCCGGCCATTACCGTCAATCCTGACGGCACAGCAACGCCGCTGAACCCGGGCGAAATCACCCGCGACACCACGCCGACTCTGAGCGGTACCGGCAATCCGGGTGATACCGTGACGATCTACGACAGCGGCGTCAAAATCGGCGACGCTGTCGTGGACAATACCGGCAACTGGACCTGGACGCCGCCATCCCCCCTGGCTGGCGGCACCTATGACATCACCCTGACCGTCACCAACGTGGACGGCACGGGCAACGAAAGCGCCCCGTCGCAGCCGGTTACTATCACCATTGATACCGAGGCGCCGGCTACGCCTGCGGCACCGATCGTCACCGACAGCGTCACCCAGATCACCGGCCCCGTCCCCAATGGCGGCACCACCAACGATCCGCGCCCGGTGCTGAGCGGCACCGGTACGCCAAACGACGTTATCAACATCACTGACACCGTTAACGGTACACCGACCGTTGTGGGCACCGTCACGGTAGACAGCAACGGCAACTGGAGCTGGCGTCCCGGCAGCGACATTGCCGAGGGCAGCCACGCCTATACCGCCACCGCCACGGATGAAGCGGGCAACGTCTCTGACCCGTCGTCAGCGATTACGATCATCGTGGATACCCTGGCGCCGGATACACCGGTGATTAGTGCAGTGGGCGGTGCGCCTGATGGTGGCTTTATCACAGATACCACGCCGACAGTGGGCGGAACCGGGGTTAACGGTGAGACGGTGATCGTCTACAACAACGGCGTCGAATTGGGCCGTGTCGTGGTGGTGAACGGAGAATGGAGCCTGACGCTTCCAGCGCAAACGGACGGCCCGCTGAACATTACCGTAGCGGGCGTGGACGCAGCGGGCAACCTCAGCGCGCCGAGTTCGGTCTTTACCGTCACGCTCGATACCGTTGCGCCCGGGATACCGCAAATTAATGCCGTCTCAGACAGCCAGCTCACCAACAACGTGCTCTACACCCGCGACGGCACGCCGACCCTAACCGGGACCGGCGAGCCCGGCACCACCGTTATCGTCTCCGTCGACGGTACCGCGTCAGGTGTGCCGATCACGATCCAGCCGGACGGCAGCTGGAGCTGGACCGCAGGCACAACGCTCCTGGATGGTTCGCATACCTTTACTGTCTCGTCAGTCGATCAGGCAGGCAATCCGTCAAACGGTTCAGCGTCACTGAGCGTGACGGTGGATACCCAGGACCCAACCGCACCGGGCAATCTTAGCCTTGCTCCAGAAGGTACACCGCTGACCGGTACCGCCGAAGCAGGCGCACTCATCACCGTTAAGGATAGTGGCGGTAACGTCATTGGTACCGGGGTGGCGACCGGCGGCAGTTTCTCCATTGCGGTCAGCCCGGCCCCGCAGGATGGCGCGACCCTGACCGTGACCGCGACCGATGCTTCCGGACGTACCAGCGTTGATGCAACTTATAACGTCACCGGTACGCTTCCGAATCTTCCTGACGTGCCCGTGATCGTGGCCATCAACGATGACGTCGACCCAATCATTGGCGACGTGAAAGGCAAAACGACCAACGACACCACCCCAACCCTCACCGGTACGGCTCAGGCGGGAAGCCAGATCGCTATCTACCTGGACGGTGGCGTGACGCCCGTCTCGACGGTCACTGCCGACGGCAGCGGCAACTGGAGCTATACGCCGGCCGCGCTTGGCGAGGGGCTGCACACCTTTGAGGTGACTGCGACCCTCAACGGCCAGACCAGCGGCCGCTCTCCGGCGGCCAGCGTCACCGTTGACCTTACCGCGCCGGGCACGCCGACCATCGGCGCCGTGATTGACGACGTTGGTCCGGGCACCGGCCCGCTGACCAGCGGCCAGACCACCAACGACAACCAGCCGACCCTCACCGGCACCGGCGCGGTGGGCGATACCATCTCCATCTACAACAACGGCGTGCTGCTGGACAGTGTGGTAATCGGCAATACCGGCACCTGGAGCTACACCACGCCTGTCTTGGCAGAGGGCAATCACGTCCTGACCATCCGCGAGACCGATCCGGCGGGGAACCAGAGCGGTCCTTCGGCGGGCTTCACCGTCGTGGTGGATTCCGTTTCCGCCACGCCGGTCATCACCAACGTCACGGATAATGTGGGCAATGCCGCCACCACGGTGGTCAGCGGCGAGCTCACCAACGACGCCACGCCAACCCTTACAGGGACAGCGGACGCAAACAGCGTGGTGACCCTTTTCGACGGCGGCACGCAGATTGCCGTAGTGACGGCTGACAGTACCGGCGCATGGACGTTTACCCCTGATACCGCCCTCGGCGAAGGCTCGCACAGCTTTAGCGTCCGGGCGACCGACCCGCAGGGTAACCTCAGCGCGGTCTCCGCCCCCTGGAGCGTGGTGATTGACCTGACTGCACCGACGGTTCCGACGCTGGATAATGTGAGCGACGACGTCCCTGGCGGCGTCCAGGGTAACCTCACCAGCGGCCAGGTGACCAACGACAGCACCCCAACCATCAGCGGCACCGGGCTGGCGGGCAGCACTATCCACATCATGAATAACGGCACGCAGATTGGTACAACGACCGTTGACGGAAGCGGGAACTGGTCCTTTACGCCGACCGCGCCGCTGGGCGACGGCAGCTACGCCCTGCGCGCGTATGCAACGGATACTGCAGGCAACGCCTCGGCCAACTCATCGGTCTTCACCTTTACCGTGGATACCGCAGCCCCCGGCGTGCCGGTGGTGACCAGCGTGGTTGATGATATCGGTCCGGTCACCGGGACGCTCACGTCGGGTAACAGCACCAACGACGCGCGTCCGACCTTCAGCGGCACGGGCGAAGTGGGTTCTACCGTGCACGTGCTCGTTGATGGCAACGAAATTGGCACTGCGGTGGTGAATGCCCAGGGCAACTGGAGCTTCACCCCGGGCAGCGATCTGGCCGAAGGTCCACACGCCATCACTTTTAACGCGACCGATGCGGCAGGCAACACCGGCGCCACAACGGCACCGTTTAACCTGACGGTCGATACGGGCGTGCCGTTAGCGCCGGTCATCTCGACCGCGGGTGACAACGTGGGCAGTATTCAAACCCCGCTCTCTTCCGGGCAGAGCACCGACGACACCACGCCGACGCTGAACGGCACCGCGACCGCCAACGCCACGGTCACTGTTTATGAGAACGGACAGCCGGTCGGCACCGTGCAGGCGGACGGCACCGGCGCATGGAGCTTTACGCCATCAGCGCCGCTGGGCAACGGCAGCCATACCTGGACCGCCACGGTCACCGATGCAGCGGGCAACGTCAGCCCGACCTCGCCGGGCTTTACACTGATTGTTGATACCGCGGCACCGAACGCGCCGGTTATCAGCCAGGCGATAGACGACGTGGGCAGCATCACCGGCCCGCTCACGTCCGGGCAGACAACCGACGACACCGTACCTCGGCTTGTTGGAACCAGCGAACCGTTTGCCACCGTGAAGATCTATGAGGGCACCACTCTGGTCGGCACGGGCACCGCGGACGGCAGCGGCAGCTGGAGTATCTTGCTCACCACCACGCTGGCGAGTGGCCCGCACAGCTTTACCGCGCAGGCCACGGATGCGGCAGGCAATACCAGCGTGTCGTCCACCAGCTTCAGCCTCACCGTCGACACCACGCCGCCTGCGCTGCCGGTGCTGACCAGCATTCTGGATGACGTGGGCAATGCGGCGACGCCGGTTGCCAACGGTGGGTTCACCAACGACGCGCAGCCGACCCTCAGCGGTACGGCGGAAGCGGGAGCCACGGTGAAAATCTTTGATAACGGCGTACAGATCGGCAGCGTGACGGCGACCGGCGGCGCGTGGAGCTTTACGCCATCTCCGGCGCTGAGCAACGGCGCGCACACGTTGACCTTCACCGCCACCGATGCGGTGGGCAACGCCAGCGCCCCCACCGCCGGATATGTCATTAACGTCGATACCCTCCCGCCAGCCGCGCCGGTCATCAGTTCGGTCATTGATGATGTCGGCAGCGTCACCGGGCCCGTGACCGGTACGAACCCGACTAACGACACCCGTCCAACGCTGAGCGGGACTGCCGAAGCGAATGCCACGGTCCGGATCTACGACGGCATCACGCTGGTGGGTACGGTCACCGCCGATGGCAGCGGCAACTGGACCCTGCCACAAACCACCACCACGCTGACGCAGGGCACGCATAACTTCACCGCCACGGCCACCGATACGGCGGGCAACACCAGCGTGGCGTCTGCCGTGACGACGATTATCGTCGATACGACCGCGCCAACGGCACCGACCGGCACCTTCAACGCCGACGGTAGCGTCCTGACCGGGAGCGCGGAGGCGGGCAGCACCGTCACAATCCGCCTTGCGGACGGTTCAACGGTGACCGCCATTGCGGGCAGCAACGGCACCTACAGCTACACCTTCACGAACAAGCAGGTCGAAGGCCAGACGCTGCAGATCACCGCGACCGACGTCGCGGGCAACACCTCCCTGCCGGGCTCCGCCCTTGCGCCGGTGGTGCCGCTCTCCGCCAGCAATAACGTTGAGGAGCTGAACCTCAGCACCACGGCGACCGTGACCAACAGCCAGTACAGCGACTACGGCTTCCTGCTGGTCGGCGCCGTGGGCAACGTCCTGACGCTGCTGGGCAATGACACCGCGCAGGTGAACTTCACGGTGGGCAACGGCGGCAGCGCGGACATCGTGGTAAACGCCAATGCCACGGGGGCGGTGCTCTCTCTGCTCAATACCCTTGAGCTGGTGGTGCAGCACTACGTCAACGGTGTCTGGACAACCGTGGTGGATACCGGCCAGCCGCAGTTTGCCGATCTCCTGACCCTCGGCGCCACCGGCGTCTCGCTGAACCTGACCGGGCTGGCCGACGGCAACTACCGCGTGCTGAGCTACAACACCAACCTGCTGGCGACCGGTTCCTACACCAGCCTCGACGTGGCGGTGAAAGAGACCGGTCCGGGTACGGTCACGGGCGATACCAGCCTCAACGGCAACGTGATCCTCGATACGGACCCGACCGCCGGCAGCGACAACGCGCCGGCCGGCACCACTATCTCCACGGTCACTAACGCGCAGGGCGTGACCACCAGCGTGAACGCCGACGGCACGGTGATCCAGGGCAAATACGGTACGCTGACCATCAACCGCGACGGCAGCTATACCTACAACCTGACCGACACCAGCGCCGCGGTCGTTGGCCGGACGGAGAGCTTCACCTACACCATCACCCATAACGGCGTCAGCGCGTCGGCAAACCTGGTGCTGTCTCTGGGTGCCGGTACGGTCATCAACGGCATTGTGGCAGTGGACGACACGGCCTCGCTGACCTTTGACACCACCGTGAGTGAGGTGAATAACGGCGCCTCGTCTCAGAACGGTTTTACCCTGGTGGGCATTAATCTCGGCAGCACGCTGGGGCTTAACCTGCTGGACGACCTGACCAACCCGATTATTTACAACGTGGAGGAAGGGACGACCCGCACCATGACCATCCAGGCCTCCGTGGGGGGCGTGGCGCTGGCATCGGTGTTCGATCTGTACGTCTATAAGTTCAACAATGCGACCCAGACCTTCGAGCAGGTTCGCGTCGAGTCGGGCTGGCTGCGCGCGCCGCTGCTGGGGGGCACGTCACCGCAGCTGACGCTGAACCTGCCTGCCGGGGAGTACCTGTTCCTGCTGAATACCGCGTCCGGGATCACTGCCCTGACGGCCTACACGCTGAGCGTCCTGCAGGACCATGTCTACAGCGTGGCAAGCATCAGCGAAACGACCACGGGCGACGTGCTGGCGAATGACCCGGTTCCAGCGGGCACGCTGGTTACCGAAGTGAACGGCGTGACGGTCAACAGCAGCGGCACCACCACCATTCAGGGGGAATACGGCACGCTGACCATCAATGCGTCCGGTCAGTACACCTATACCCTGAGGAGCGGCGTAGGCGCGGACCATATCAGCACGCCGGATACGTTCGTCTACACCGTTACCGCGCCTGACGGCTCGAAGGATACGGCATCGCTCAACATCACCCCAACCGCGCAGGCAATGAATGCGGTCAACGATGTCAGCGCCACGATGGACCTTACCTCGGTGCACCACACGTCGGTCTACTCGGATACCACCGTGGGCGTCGCCAGCTGGACGACGGCCCTGTTCTCATCAACCCAGGGCAGCGGCAGCGGAACCTTCGTGGTCGACCCGAACACCGCGCTGCACAACGCGTCGCTGCACTTTAGCGTGGCCTCGCTGCTGGCGCTGGGCGGGCTGACGGTGAACTGGACGATTAGCGATGCCAACGGCGCGATCCGCAGCGGCTCCTTCAGCGGCGCCTCGCTGCTGGGCGGCAGTATCGACGTCCCGCTGACCGGGCTGGATCTCAACGCCGGGACCTATACGCTGAGCTTTACCGGTAGCGTACCGGGGCTCAGCGTCGGGACCATCACCATCACGCCAAGCGTAAACGGCACCACCTACTCGCTGAGTAATTTCGACGTCACCGGCAGCCACACCGTCAACGGCAATATCTTTGACGGCACCGACTCTGGCGGCGTGCTGGATCAGCTCCACTCGGTGGATACCCGTCTGAGCGTGACCGGCTACAACGGCGTAACCACCACGCTGGATCCGTATACCGGCAGCGCAACGGTGAACATTGTCGGCCACTACGGCACGCTGGCGATCGGCGCTGACGGCCATTACACCTATACCCTCAACAGCGGGGTATCGCTCTCAACCATGACCTCGAAGGAGACCTTCAACTACACCCTGACCGACTCTGCCGGAAGAACGGATACCGCTACGCTGACCATCAATATGGCGCCGCAGTTCATCAGCTCGGAACATAACGACGCCATCACCGGTACGGCCTACGGCGATACGCTGATTTACCAGGTGCTGAACAGTACGGTGGGGAATGCCACGGCGGGTAACGTCAGCAGCGCCGGAGGCGATCACTGGACCGGGTTCTCGCTGGCGCAGGGAGACAAGATCGACATTGGCGATCTGCTGGTGGGCTGGGACGGTAATACCGCCTCGTTGGGGAATTATATCCATGTCACACAAAGCGGTAGCAACACTGTGATCTCCATCGACCGTGATGGTGCAGGGTCCACCTACACTAATACTGCACTCGTTACGCTTGATAACGTTCAGACCACGTACGACGAGCTTGTTAACCAGCAACACATCATTACCTGATAGCACCTGCAACAGATGACCCGGGCGCACAGCGCCCGGGCATTAATAATAAAGCTGTACTTTTTTATTAGGGACATGACATGGGAATGAAGATGCCTTACTGGTGGCTCTCGTGCTGCCTGATATCTGTGCCCGCTTTCTGCGCAAATCCGGCGGCAACCATCAATACCGGACAGCTTCGCGAAACGCAGGAACTCCCCTCGCTCAACGGTCGCGTGGCCCCGGTGGCTGGCAACGCCGCGCCCGGCTCATTACAGCTTGGCGAGGCCGTCAACCGTGCCGTCACCTGGCATCCGGCCATCAGCGAAGCCGTGGGCAAACTTTACCAGCAGAGCGAAGAGGTGGACGTCGCGAAGTCAAAATACTATCCGCAGATTAATGCCGGCGTGGACAACGGGTATTCCCACGACGGCGACCAGAACGGCTTTACGCCGTCGCTGGTGCTTTCCCTCTCGCAAATGCTCTACGACTTCGGCAAGGTGGCCAGCCAGGTACGCGCCGAAAGCGCCGGCGTGGCCCAGCAGCAGGCTAACGTGCTGGTGAGTATCGACACCATCGCCCACGATACCGCCATCGCCGTGGTACAGGTGCAAACCTGGCAGCAGATGGTCGACACCGCCAAAGAGCAGCTTGAGGCCCTCTCCTCCATTGGCACGCTGACCCGCCAGCGTAACGACGAGGGGGCTACGTCGCTCTCTGACGTGGTACAGACCGATGCCCGTATCGAAGGCGCGCGCGCGCAGCTGATGCAGTACCAGGCCAGCCTGGACAGCGCCCGCGCGACGCTGATGAGCTTTCTCGGCTGGAACAGCCTGAACGCGATCAGCAATGATTTTCCGCAAAAGCTGGCCCGCAGCTGCGATGTCGCCGAGCCGGACGACCGCCTGGTCCCTGCGGTGCTCGCCGCCTGGGCGCAGGCTAACGTCGCCCAGGCTAACCTCGACTACGCCGACGCGCAGATGACGCCCACCGTCTCGCTGGAGCCGGAGGTCCGCCACTACATGAACGATCGCTACGCGGGCAGCGACACGCGGGATCGCACCCAGTATTCCGCCTGGGTGAAAGTGCAGATGCCGCTCTACCAGGGCGGCGGCCTCACCGCCCGGCGTAACGCCGCCGGACACGCGGTGGAGGCGGCACAGTCCACCATTCAGCGCACGCGCCTTGACGTTCGCCAGAAACTGCTGGAAGCCCGCAGCCAGGTGATGAGCCTGCAAAGCACGCTGCAAATTCAGGGTCGCCAGGAGGCGCTCAGCGCACGCACCCGCGAACTGTACCAGCAGCAGTATCTTGACCTCGGCTCGCGCCCGCTGCTCGACGTGCTCAACGCCGAACAGGAGGTTTATCAGGCGCGCTTCACCCAGCAGCAGACCCTCGGTCAGCTGCACCAGCTGCAGCTCAACTGCCTGTATAACACCGGGCAATTGCGTCATGCGTTCGACCTTGATAACCGCACCATCCAGACCGTGGAGATCCAGCCATGAAGCAGCGTGATATCCCGCAAGGTGAAAACATGACGGATGCGGCCCTGGCCCAGTGGGCGCAGGCCTTTGGCTTTATCGCCACCCGCTACCGCGTCGCCTGCTCGCCCGGCGCGCTGATCGCAGGCGCACCGTGGCTGAAAGGCAAACCGATGGTGCCCGCCCTCACCCAGCTGGCGCGTGAGGCGGGGCTGTCGTTTCAGCTGCTCACCGCTGACCAGCAGTCAATCAACAGCTGGCGTCTGCCGGTGGTGGTGGCGCTGAATGACGGCCGGGTCGGGGCGATCGAGCACTTCGACGGCGACGATACGCTGGAAGTCAGCTTCTTCGGCGATGAGACCTACACCAACCGGCTGTCGATGACGGCCATGCTGCCCGCCATCCGCCACGTCATTGCCCTGCGTCCCCTTGCCGCGCTGAAGGACAGCCGCGTGGATGCCTATATTTCAAAGTACCGCCCGGACTGGCTCTACCGGCTGGTGATGCGCGATCTCCGCCCCTACAGCTGGGTGATGCTCGCCGCGCTGTTTATCAACGTGCTGTCGCTTTCCGGGATCGTCTTTTCCATGCAGGTCTATGACCGGGTGATCCCCGCCCAGTCCTACCCGACGCTGTACGTCCTGACCATCGGGGTGCTGATCGCCACCCTGTTTGGCTTCGTGCTGCGCGTGGCGCGCGGCCACATTATGGATCTGCTGGGCAAGCGCTCGGATATGCGCGTCTCGGATCGCGTCTTCGGCCACGCGCTGCGGCTGCGCAACAGCGCGATTCCCCGCTCAACCGGGAGCTTTATCTCACAGCTGCGCGAGCTGGAGCAGATCCGCGAGATGGTCACCTCGTCCACCATCTCGACGATTGTCGACCTGCCCTTCTTTTTACTGTTCGTGGTGGTGCTGGCGATCATCGCCCCACAGCTGGCGTGGATCGCCCCGGTCGCGGCGGTGATCATGGTCCTGCCCGGCCTGCTGCTGCAGAAAAAGCTGGCGGAGCTGGCAAAGCAGTCGGCCCATGAATCAACCCTGCGCAATGCGGTGCTGGTGGAGAGCGTGCAGGGGCTGGAGGACATCAAGCTGATGCAGGCGGAAAACCGCTTTTTGCAACAGTGGAACAGCTATATCCAGATCACCGCGGAATCCGGCCTGCGCACCCGCGAGCTGACGCAGAACCTGATCAGCTGGGGGATGACCATTCAGAGCCTGGTTTACGCCGCCGTGATTGTGGTCGGCGCGCCGATGGTGATCGACGGTACCCTGACCACCGGCTCGGTGGTCGCCGCGTCGATGCTGGCCTCCCGCATGATCGCCCCGATGGCGACGCTGTGCGGCGTGCTGGCCCGCTGGCAGCAGGTCAAAGCGGCAAAAGAGGGGCTGGACAGCATCATGCAGCTTCCCACCGAAAACCAGCGCGAGGAGACGCCGATCCGCCAGGACGTGCTGCGCGGCCACTACCTCTTCGAGCAGGCGCAGTTCCGCTATCAGCCGGACGATCCGCGCATGGCGCTGCGCATTAACCGCCTTGAGATCGGGCCGGGTGAGAAAGTGGCGATCCTCGGACGCAACGGCGCGGGCAAATCGACCCTGCTGCAGGCGATGGCGGGCGGGATGGACCTGGCGGCGGGCGAGCTGCGGCTCGACGGCTTCAGCCTGCCGCATCTCGACGTGGCGGACGTGCGGCGCAACGTCGGCTTTATGACCCAGAACGCGCGGCTGTTTTACGGCACCCTGCGCGAGAACATCACCCTCGGCATGCCGCGCGCCACCGACGAAGAGATCTTCGAGGCGCTGGAACTGACCGGCGCGGCGGGCTTCGTGCAGAAGCTGCCCAAGGGGCTGGACTACCCGATCATGGAAAACGGCGTGGGGCTCTCCGGCGGGCAGCGCCAGTCGATTCTGCTGGCGCGAATGCTGCTGCGCGATCCGAATATCGTGCTGATGGATGAACCCACCGCGTCGCTCGACGAGCACACCGAGCGGGAATTCATCCAGCGTCTGGGCGACTGGCTCGGGCACCGCACCCTGATCGTCGCCACCCATCGCGTACCGGTGCTGGAGCTGGTGGAGCGCGTCGTGGTGTTGAAAGAGGGCATGCTGGTGATGGACGCGCCAAAAGCCCAGGCGCTGAGCAACAGCCGCATGCAGCAGCAACAGCAGCAACAGGCAGCAACCGGACGGGAGTGGAAAAATGAAAATCAGTCAGCGTGACGTGGCGGCAATGGACGATCTGGATAACGCCCTCGACTCCGAAAGCGGCTACACCGGCGCGCGTCGGATCGTGATCTTCTCGCTGCTGATGTTTGTGGTGCTGGGCGTCTGGGCGTGGTTTGGCGTGCTGGATGAGGTGTCAACCGGATCGGGGAAAGTGATCCCCAGCTCGCGCGAGCAGGTTTTACAGTCGCTGGACGGGGGGATCCTCACCGAGCTGAACGTCCACGAGGGCGATCAGGTGCAGGCCGGGCAGGTGCTGGCGCGGCTTGATCCGACCCGTTCCGAGTCAAACGTCGGCGAAAGCGCGGCGCGCTACCGCGCCTCGCTGGCCTCCAGTGCCCGCCTGTACGCCGAGGTAAACGATCTGCCGCTGAAATTCCCGCCGTCGCTGGCGAAATGGCCGGATCTGATTGCCGACGAAACCCGGCTGTACAACTCGCGCCGCGCGCAGCTGGAGGATACCCAGCGGGAGCTTCGCGCCGCGTTAGATCTGGCGAATAAAGAGCTGGCCATTACCCAGCGGCTGGTAAAGACCGGGGCCGCCAGCCACGTGGAGGTGCTGCGCCTGCAGCGGCAGAAAAGCGATCTGGAGCTGAAGCTCACCGACGTGCGTTCGCAGTATTACGTCCAGGCGCGCGAGGCGCTCTCCAAGGCCAACGCGGAGGTGGATATGGTGTCGGCGATCCTCAAGGGCCGCCAGGATTCCGTCACCCGCCTGACGGTGAAATCGCCGGTGCGCGGGATCGTGAAAAACATCAAGGTCACCACCATCGGCGGGGTGATCCCGCCCAACGGCGAGCTGATGGAGATCGTGCCGGTGGACGATCACCTGCTGATTGAAACCCGCCTCTCGCCGCGTGATATCGCTTTTATTCATCCGAACCAGGAGGCGCTGGTCAAAATCACCGCCTACGACTACGCCATTTACGGCGGGCTGCACGGCGTGGTCGAGACCATTTCCCCGGACACCATTCAGGACGAGGCCAAGCCGGAGGTGTTTTACTACCGGGTGTTTATCCGCACCAGCCAGGATTACCTGGTCAATAAGGCGGGCAGGCATTTCTCGATTGTGCCGGGGATGATTGCCACGGTAGACATTAAGACCGGCGAGAAAACGGTGCTGGATTATCTGATTAAGCCGTTTAACCGGGCGAAAGAGGCGCTGAGGGAGCGGTAGTCAATCGCCGGGTGGCGGCTGCGCCTTACCCGGCCTACATGGTTTTCTCCCTCTCCCTGCGGGAGAGGGTTGGGGTGAGGGCATCAGACCGGAACCCTGGCGACATACACTCCAACATAGCGCGCAAATTTCCCGATAAAGACGCCGGCAAACATGCCGCCGGAGACGATCGCCAGCGCGCTCATGGCGGGCTGCTGCATCGTCTGGGGAGAGACCGCGCTCATCACGCCCAGCACATACTTCACCCCGAACGCCAGCATCATAAACGGCAGCGCGGTGTAGTCGGCCTGGCGGTAAAGGCTGCGCGGCGCCTCTGCGCGGGTAATCACAGCCTGCTTAATCAGGACATACCCCAGCGCGGCACCGGCAAGGATCCCCGCCGTCCACAATGCAACAGTCCCGGGAGTCAGCGTGCGATAGACTATCAGATCGTAAATATCCCAGATAAGAAAGATGCCCGGAATAATGGCAAGCCGCTCCAGCGTCACGGTGGCGGGCCGTCGGGCTTTAAGGCCGCGGGAGATAAGGAAGATAAACAGCACCCACACCCAGACGGGCGTGTGCTTCACAACACCGATCAGAAATTCAAACATGGAGTTCTCCATGGACGATTGCGGCCCGTGCCGCCCTGAACGCGTATTGCGCATAACGGCAAAACCACCGTTATGCGCAGGTCTTTTACAGCGATTTTTTCAGGCGTCGAACCGCTTCTATCAGCTGCTCATCCGTTGGGGTGACGAATGACATGCGCAGCGTTGTCTGGTCCGGCTCGTTGCAGTAGAAAAATTCGCCCGGCACAAAGACCACGCCGTTGCTTAAGGTTTTTTCCAGCCAGCGGGTAGTGTTCATGCCGTTGTTCATTTTCGCCCACAGGAACATGCCGCCCTTCGGCTTGTGGAACGACATCACGTCGCCCAGCTCGGCTTCCAGCTCCGTGGCGAACGTCCGGTATTTCTGGCGATAGGCCTCGCGGATCGTTTTAATCTGATCGGCCAGACGGCCGGTCTTCAGGTACTCGTATGTCATCAGCTGCGACAGCGTGCTGGTGTGCAGATCGGTGGTTTGCTTAAGGTTCACCACCGCGCGCTTCAGCCACTCCGGTACCACCACCCAGCCCACGCGGGTACCCGGCGCGAGGATTTTAGAGAAGGTGGAGGTATACACCACGTTCTCTTCGTTGCCGATATCTTTGGCATGGGCAATTAACGGGCGGAAGACGTCATCGGTATAGTTAATTTCGCTGTACGGATCGTCTTCGATAATCACGAAGTCATAGCGCTTCGAGAGTGCCACCAGCTGTTTACGGCGCGCCTCAGACAGCGTAACGCCACCTGGGTTACCAAAGGTTGGAACGATATAGACCGCTTTGATGGTTTTCTTTGCCACCAACGCCTCAAGTTCATCGACCTTCATGCCGTCACCGTCGGTGCCGACGGATTCAAAGTTGGCCTGCGCCAGGCCAAAGACCTGCAGCGCAGCAAGATAGGTTGGACGCTCAACGACAACCGTATCGCCCGGATTCATTAACGCGCGCGCCAGCACGTCCAGAGATTGTTGAGAGCCGGAGGTAATGACGACATCATCGGCCTTACAGGTGATGCCGCGCCCCTCGCAGATGCGTTTAATTTCCTCGCGCAGCCCCGGCACGCCTTCCGTCAGGCCATACTGGAATGCTTCCCCAAAATGCTGCGATAAGACGGCATCAGAGGCAATTTTCAGCCCTTCGCGATCGAACAGGTCCGGGTTTGGGATACCCCCACCCAGCGAAATCACGCCCGCCATTTTGCTATGTTTTAATAATTCACGGATGGCAGAGGATTGCAGGCCCTGCGCGCTGCGGGCGAGTTTGTTTGCAGACATTCTTTGATTACCTTCTTTTTTTATATTGTGCCCAATCTTAGCAGAATATGGGCAATAAATTCCGTCAGCTTAGGCAGCGGCCGCAAATCCTGACGCCACAGTAAATGCACCGGCCTCGGCGCGGGCGTGAACGGTTCCATTACCCGAACCAGCCTGCCGCTTGCCAGCTCTTCCGCCACCAGCACCTCCGGCTGCAGCAACAGCCCCGCCCCCGCGCGCGCCGCCATGCGTAAGCCATAGCCGTCGTTACACCTTAATACAGCATCGCGTTTCCAGCGCACCTCCCCTTCCACGCCCGGCAGCCGCCACTCGTTGCGCGCGGTCCACACCGTGTGCGAAAGACAGAGGTGATCCACCAGATCGTCTGGCGTTTGCGGCGTGCCGTGTTGCGCTAAATAGTCCGGCGCGGCACAGATCACCATGTTGTAGGGGCACAGGTATTTCGCCACCAGATCGTCGTTGTGAATGTCGCCAATGCGAATGGCCAGATCGACGCCCTCTTCCACCAGATCGACCATCCGGTTAGTCAGATCCAGCTCGATGCGTACCTCCGGGTAGCGCTGCAAAAAGGTTGCCGTCAGCGGGGCGATCGCGCAGCCGCCAAACGACGTAGGCGCCGTGACGCGCAGGGTTCCTGCGGGGGTGGCACGCAGCCGTTCAACCGCGCTTTCGGCAATCGACACCTGCTCCAGAACCCGTCGGGCTTCTTCAAAATAGACGCGTCCGGCATCCGTCAGGCTCTGGCGGCGCGTGTTACGCTCCAGCAGTCGGGTGCCCAGCTGTGCTTCCAGCAGCGCAACGTATTTGCCCACCATCACCGCCGACATCTCCAGCCGTGCCGCCGCGCCGGTGAAGCTGCCGCTTTCCACCACGGCAATAAACGTCTCCATGCTGCGAAGCTTATCCATATTCCAAACCTCTGGTTAGCAATCTTCTAACTTTAGCCCAGTTTATCCGACTTTTAATTTATTAAAGAATGAAGGCTCACAACATAAGGAGTCGGCTATGAAAATCGTCATTATTGGTGCCAGCGGTACGGTCGGTCGTGCGGTAACGGATGAGCTGAGTCGTCGCCACGAGGTCATCCGCGTGGGCCGCACGCAGGGCGACGAGCAGGTGGATATCACCTCGCAGGCGAGCGTTCAGGCGCTGTTTGAGAAAATCGGCCCGGTGGATGCCATTGTGTCCGCCAGCGGCGGCCTCTACTTCGGCCCACTCGCGACCATGAAGGACAGTGACTTCAACCAGGGCCTGCAGGATAAGCTGCTCGGACAGGTGCGTCTGGCGCTGACCGGCCAGCACTACCTGAACGAAGGCGGCTCGATTACGTTGATAAGCGGGATCGTGGCGCACGAGCCGATTGCGCAGGGGGTAAATGCCACCACGGTGAACGCGGCGCTGGAAGGGTTTGTTCGCGCCGCAGCCTGCGAACTGCCGCGCGGGATCCGCATCAACCTGATTAGCCCAACGGTGCTCACCGAATCGGTCGACACGTACGATGGCTTCTTCCCGGGCTTCGAAAGCGTGCCTGCCGCCACGGTGGCGCAAGCCTATCGTCGCAGCGTGGAAGGCGTGCAGACCGGGCGGGTGTACAAGGTCGGCTACTGAGCCTTGCGGGCGGCGATCAGCACCAGCATCGGGCGCTCCGCCTCTTCGGCCAGCGCGGGCCAGGCGTCAATCTGCGCCTGCGTTGGCCCCCATTCGTTGACGTTGCTTATCGTTAATCCGGCTTTAATCAGCGCGTTAAGCGTGGTGCCCAGCGTACGATGGTATTTGATCACCCCGTCCGCCAGCCAGTTGCTGACGCGCTGGCCTTCGTCCTGATAATGATTCACGCCCCAGAACCGCTCGCCGTTATCGTCGGTCAGCCAGCCCTGACGCGAGGCGCAGGTGTAAATCGGGTGCTCCATGGAAAAGACCAGGCTGCCGCCGGGCTTGAGCGCGCGCTGAACCCTGGCGAATAACGTGTCCAGTTCCGGAAGGTAGTGCAGCGCCAGCGAGCTGTAGACGAGGTCGAGGCTGCTTTCGTCGAGCTTGAGAGCGTCCAGATCGCTGCGCTGATAGTGAATCTGTGGATCCGCCGTAAGCTCCGCTGCGCGGGCGAGCATCTTTTCGGAGATATCAACGCCCGTGACCTCAGAGGCGCCCAGTTCGCGCGCGGCGCGGCAGAACCAGCCGTAGCCGCAGCCGAGATCGACAACCGATTTACCGGTTAAATCCGGCAGCATGGCCTTAAGCACGGGCCACTCCGGCGCACCGTCCAGCCCCTGCACCGAGCGCGGAAGCTGGGCGTAGCCTTCGAAAAACGCCGGGTTGTCGTAGATGTTTTGTGCCATGGCAGATCCCTCTTTAATAATGTGACTGCCAGTATAAAACATTGCCGGGTGGCGCTGCGCTTACCCGGCCTACGATTTGAGGGTTTCAGTAGGCCGGGTAAGGCGAAGCCGCCACCCGGCTCGCTTTTAGCCCACCGTACCCCAGACCAGATTGCCCTTATGGAACGTCGCGGTGCGCGGGGAGATGCGCGCCACGGCTTCGGCGGAACAGGAGGCGTTCACCAGCACAAAGCTGGCGTCGTCCTGCGCTTTCGGCCACACGCGTTCGCCTTTGTCGTTCAGCGGCAGCACGTCGCCGGTCGCAATTCCCAGCGCGCGGGAGAGCGTCTGCTCGTTCGGGCGGATGTAGAGATGGGCGTAGAGATTCGCTTTTTCCAGCATGTCCCCCAGACCGTACGGTGACCAGTGGTCGATTACGCTGTCGGTGCCGGTCATCACAAACACGCCCTTGTCCCGCAGCTGCTTCAGCGGCATATGCAGGGCGCCAATCGGCACGGTGGAGGTGATAGTCACCTGCTGCGCCGCCATGCGGGTGGCAATCTCATCCACCTGCTGCTCGTTGAGCGTTGCCAGCGCGAAGGCGTGGCTGATGGTCAGTTTTCCCTTCAGCTCCGGCGTTTTCTCCACGGTTTCCACCATGTAGTTCACCGCCGCCACGCCCGCCGGGCTGGTTTCGTGCAGGTGAATATCCACCCCTTTGTCGTAGTCCAGCGCAATCTGGAACATCAGATCGAGGGATTTCTCCATCGCCCCGTCGACGTTGGTCGGGTCCAGCCCGCCCACGTAGTGCGCCCCGGCCTGCATCGCTTCGCGCATCAGCTTTTCGGAATTCGACAGCAGCAGCCCGTGCTGCGGAAACGCCACGATCTCGCAGTCAAATCCGGGCTTGCGGCGCGCCAGCACCGCCTGCAGGTTTTCGAGATTCTTCAGGCCGGAGGTCGGCTCGATATTGCAATGGCTGCGGGCGAGGGTGGAGCCTTTCGACTGGATCAGGTCGATCAGCTTTTCCGCACGCTCCTGGGTGTAGGGCTGGAGCTCAGGCAGCAGCTTCTGTTCCAGGCGGATCATATCCTGAATGGTGGTGCCCGCCGGGCGGTTGAGGGAACGCCACGGGCCGCCGTAAAAGGTTTTATCCAGGTGGATGTGCATGTCGCGCATTGCCGGGAGCATCAGCGTGTTGCCCGCATCGTAGTGCGGCAGCGTGGCGTCGTCGTGGCGCTTGTTGTCGCGCAGGGCGACGATCTTCCCGTCCTTGATCTCCAGCGTTTTCAGCTCGGTGCGGGTGCTCGTCGCCACGTTGCCGTCAAAATTAAACCCGGCTTCGAGCAGCACGTTGTCCAGATAGTAATGTTTCGCGGTGATGGTCATCGGTTTACCCGTCTCGCAGGTTGGTTTTGCGGAGTCGGCAGCATACGCGACGGAACCGGTCGCGCCAAACAGCGCGCAGGCGGTCACCATTTTGCCGCTCTGGCTGATGAATTCACGGCGGCTTTTATTTTCACTCATCTTATCTTCCTTCAGTCACAATATGGGTACCGGTTTCTCCGCGCAGCGCGGCGGGCAGGCAGTCCGGCGAGGTGATAATCACGCGCTTGCCGCCGTGGTGTAAAAACGCCAGCGAGGCGACGATTTTGGGCAGCATGCTGCCCGCCGGGAAATGGCTCTCGTCTTTGTAGCGCGTCATCTGCGCCACGCTCACCGTGTCCAGCGCCTGCTGGTTTGGCTTGCCGAAGTTGACGCACACCTTCTCCACGCCGGTGGTAATCACCAGCACGTCGGCGCGGATCTCGCGCGCCAGCAGCGCGGTGGAGAGATCTTTATCAATCACCGCGTCGACGCTCTGGTAATCGCCCTGCTCAGTGCGCACCACCGGAATACCGCCGCCGCCCGCGCCAATCACCACAAAGCCTTTTTGCGTCAATGTCTTGATCGCATCGGCCTCGACAATGCGCAGCGGCTGTGGGGAGGCCACCACGCGACGATAGCCCCGGCCCGAATCCTCAACAAAGTGCCAGTCCGGATGCGCACGCTGCAGCTCGTCGCGCTGCGCCTCGCTGAAGAACGCGCCGATCGGCTTCGTGGGGTGCGTGAAACCGGGATCGTTTTTATCCACCTCCACCTGCGTGACGACCGTGACCGCTTTTTGCTCCCCGCGCGCGGCAAGGCGGTTGTTCAGCGCCTGCTGAATGAGGTAGCCGATGCCGCCCTGGGTGTCCGCCACGCAGTTTGCCAGCGGGGTCAGCGGGAGCCCTTCCCGCTCGTGGGCGATTTCGGCGCGGCGCAGATCCAGCCCCACCTGCGGACCGTTGCCGTGGGTGAGCACGATGTCATAGTCGGAGGCCAGCATTTCGAGCACCGACTCTGCCACCGCTTTAACCGCCTGCGCCTGATGTTCAATCGACTGGCTGGCGTTGTCTTTGATAATGCTGTTGCCGCCGATGGCAACGACCATAAGCTCTTTCATACGTGTTCCTTCTCAACAGTACCCGACGCAGCGCTCGTCACTTCCCGGCTGTCGAGAAAATGCTTCACCACAAACATGCCGCCCATCATCAGATACGCGGTGACGAACATCAGCGAACTGCCTTCGGCAAAGCCCACCACCGGCGCGTGGATCACCCCGAACAGCGCCAGCAGTGCCCCGCCCGCGGCAGCCACGGCGCCGCGCAGCGGTTTATTGATGATGGCGAAAATGACGATACAGCCCCAGAGCATACTGGCGAGCGGTGCCCCGTTCCCCAGATGGACGAGTCCTTCGTAGTAGATCCCTTTGCTGTGCAGCACGTCGGTACCGATTTTGGCTGCATTCGTGCCCGCCGCCCCCATCACGCTGTTCATCATGGTCAACGCCCAGTTGGCGATCCACGGGAACAGGCAGATGAAGATCACCGGCACTTCCACTTTCGGCGTCTCCCTCACCACCTGGTTGGCGGTGACGACGCCGATAAACACCAGAATCGGCACGATGGCGGTCATCGGGATGATGGCGAGCATAAAGGCTCCCAGCCCGAACAGCGGCACGATGAACATGGTCACGCCGGAAGCCAGCGTGTAGCCGATGCTCGCGCCCATCGCTTTCCAGCCCGGGTGGCCGACGTAAACCGTCACCGGGAACGGGTTGCCCATCAGGCAGCCGAGCATGGAGGCCAGACCGTTCGCCAGCATGACTTTACGCGTCGGGTATTCATCCCCCGCCGCGTGAGCGCTTTCGATGTTCTCCAGGTCAAAGATGTAGTTCGCCAGCCCCAGCGGCACGGCAGAGGCCAGATACGGCAGCGCATGCGGCAAGCCCTGCAGGAAGCCCTCCACATGCACCTGCGGCGGGTTAAAGCCGAACGATGACATGGAGGCTTTGATCGCTTCCGGGCTTTGCAGACCGGAGATCCACGCCAGGGCCGTACCGGCAATCAGCAACAGCAGACCGGTCGGGATTTTGGCGAAAATCGGCTTTTTACCGAACCAGTTGATGAAGATCAGCAGCAGGACGATGAACGACACGGTCGGCGCTTCGAACGCCTGCAGCATCGGGTTCATCGCCAGCAGCAGCAGGCCCAGGCCGGAGAGGCACGACAGCAGCACGGTGCGCGGGATCATCTTGCGGATGGTTTCACCGAGGAACGAACCGCCCGCCAGGATCATCGCCTCCACGAAGCACCACACCAGGCCAATCTGAATCGCGAACTCCGCATCGCCCGTTTGCTGATAGACCGGCATCAGCACCAGGAAGGTCACGGTAAAAATGGACGGCGCGCTGGGGCCGGACGGCAGCGCGGTGACGTCCGTACGCCCGGTCTGGCGCGCCATCTGCATGCCGAACCACGCATAGCAAATACTCGCGGCCAATACCGCCAGCCCGAAGGCTGGCGCAATGCGTCCATAAACAATCTCCTTCGGGATGCCGACGACAAAAATGAGCAACCCCATCATGGTCAGCAGATTGGTCAGGTTGTTGGTCATCAACCCGAAATACGCCGCCCAGTCACCTCTTTTCCACTCCAGTTTCATGTTTTTCATGGATGCATGCCTTATAAAAAGTAGCGATCGCGGAAGGTCAACAGCGCCTTTTCAAAACAGCTAAACGGCGGGTGAACGATGCCCGCCCCTATCATGCCGATGCCCGCGTCTTTGTGGGCAATGGCGGTATTGATGACCGGCAGAATGCCGCTGCCCGCGACCTTCGTGATGTCGATGGCGGTCGGGATCCCCATAAAGGAGAGCAGCGGAATGGTGACGTTCGGGTTTTCACCGAGGGTGATTTCGCGCATCTGACGGGAGAAGTCGATGGCTTCCTCCACCGTGCCGCCCACCAGCGCCACGATTGCCGGGGCCGTCGCCATCGCAAAGCCGCCGATGCCGTAGGTTTCGGTGATCGCGCTGTCGCCGATGTCCAGCCCGGAATCCTCCGGCTTATAGCCCGCGAACATCGGGCCAATCACCTGCTGCGCCGGGCCGGTGAACCACTGCCCCGGCAGGCCGGAAACGCGCAGGCCGAACTCGTAGCCGTTACGCGCCATGGTGGTAACCACGGTGCTGTATTCAATGCCGTGGGCGGCGTCCAGCGCGGCTTTACACATCGCCATCCACGTCGGGCCGGAGAAGTAGTCGCTGCTGGCGACAAACTCGAACACCTCGCGCTGCTGCGCTACCGGATAGCCCGCCTGGATCAACCCCGGGGTCAGCGCCTGGATCAGCAGCGTGGTGCCCGCATTGTTGCGGTTGTGGCACTCGTCGCCCATGTGCAGCGCCTGGGCCAGCATCAGGCGCAGGTCGATTTCGCCGATAATCTTCATCGCGTCGCGCAGCATCGGGCCGAGCACGTCGCGCATCCAGTTCAGACGATCGATCACGCTCTGGTCGTTGGCCCCCATGCGCAGGATCTTCGCCATCTGCTCGCTGAGGTTGGTGAAGGCGCGGTTGCCGTAGGTTTTGTTCTCAACAATGTGCATAAACATCGACGCAGAGGTGACGCCCGCCATCGAGCCCACGCAGTCGTGCTCGTGGCACGGCGAGAAGGCGATCTCCCCTGAGGCGGCAAGCCGTGCCGCGTCGTCCAGATCTTTCGCCAGACCTTCAAACACCAGCGCCCCGGTGACCGCGCCTTTCATCGCGCCGCACATGTTTTCCCAGGAGACTGGCGGACCGGCGTGCAGAATGGTGGTGCGGGTCATCCCCGGCACAACGTTAATCGCCTGGTCATAGCCCACCAGCACCGGATGGGACTGAATAATGCGCTCCAGGGCGATTTGGTTGGCGGCGGCGATCTTCTCCGCCAGCGGTTTTTTCGCCAGCTGGTCGAGCGCTTCCACCACCTGCATATTGCCCTGCCCCGGCGGCGTCCAGTCGAGCTGGGTGACGGGAACGTGCTGTTTTTTGAGATCGTCACTGAACATCGCGATGCCGACGTTAATCACGTCCAGCGGCTGGTTAAATAAGATAGTCATTATGCTTTCTCCCCTTTGCAGACAAATTCACGGGCCAGTAATCCGGTGTTGGTGCTGCTGCTGGCCCAGATGACGCCGGCATCGGTGAGCCGCTGGCACTGCTGCGCCAGCTGCTGCGGATCCTGATCGGTACCCAGCACGTAGCCGAGGATCTCCAGCGGACGGTTATCGGCTTTCGCAATGGCCTGCGCCTCTTTGATGGCGTCGAGCATCACCCCGACCGGATCCTCGTGCGCGCCGAAGCCCAGCACGAAGTCCATCACAATCACCCCCACTTCCGGATCGCGGGCTTCCTGCAGCAGGCGGCTGATGCGGTTGGTCGGGTCGATCATCGGGTGCGGCTTGCCGTTGGTGAACTCATCGTCGCCAAAGTCGAGGAAGGTATGGGCTTTACTGACGCTTATGTCGCTCAGGCGCTTCGCCGGATCCGGCTGAATGTTGCTGTAAACGTCGTCGAATTTCGCAAGCGCCGCAAACATCGCCTCGTCGCACAGGGTGCCGCCGCAGAACAGGCCGCGAATGTATTTCTGCTGCGGGGTCAGGCGGGCGCGCACCGCTTCAATCAGCGGCCAGTTGAGCGGGTGCAGGTCCAGAGACGCTTTTTTGATGCCGGTGAGCAGGACGGCCTTCAGGGCCGCCTCTTTGGTGCCGCGCGCAAACTGCAGCCCGTCTTCATCTGCTGGCGGCTCATTGCGCCCAAGGAAACAGACGACAACGGGCTTGCGGCAGGCGCGCGCGCGGGCCAGCACTTTTTCGGCCACGGCGGGGGCCGGCGGCTTGGAGATCAGCGCAATCACCTCTGTGCCCTCGTCGGCCTCCAGCATCCCGATGGCATCAAGCATCATCAGGCCGCCGATCTTCTCGCTAAGATCGCGCCCGCCGGTGCCAATCAGCTGCGACACGCCGCCGCCGAATTCATGGATGCGCACGCTCAGCTCCTGGCTGCCGGTGCCGGACGCGCCGACGATGCCAATCGGCCCGCGACGCACCGCGTTGGCGAAGCACAATCCCGCGCCGTTGATAATGGCGGTGCCGCAGTCCGGCCCCATCATCAGCAGTCCTTTCTGGTGCGCCAGCTGCTTCAGCGCCAGCTCGTCGTCGAGCGACACGTTATCGGAGAAGAGCATCACGTTGAGATCGTGTTCCAGCGCCTGGCGCGCTTCGCGGGCAGCGAAGGTGCCGTTGACGGAAATCACCGCGAGGTTGCTCTCCGGGCGATGTTTTTTGGCGCTGGCAATCGTCGCGTAGCGCGCTTCATGGGAGCCCGCGCTCTCTTTACGCGTGAACAGCGCTTCGATGGCCGCCAGGGTTTCATCATTCGCCGCGTCGCCTTTAATGACGATCATCAGGTCGCCGTTTTTCGCCTCATTTAATTCCGGCGTTAACAGCCCGAGGTTTTTTAATACGCCCTTATTCATTTCCGTCGCCATGGCGACAAAGGCCTGCTCGACGCCCGGCAATTTATTGGCTTTGGTGGAAACGGACATTAATGACACGGAGTCAAAATACGTATTCTTTTTAATCACGATTTTCGTTGGCATTATTTGCACCTGTTTACGGATAAAAGGGGGCCGCCGTCGCGCAAAATGCACGTCGGTAAAAATGCTTTTTTAAATTAGCGGCCAGCCGGAACGGGCTGACCGGTCGTCTTACGCGCCCGCCGCCAGCAGCAGGTCGGCAATCTCAGAGAAGCCTTTCTCCCGCGCCAGTTCGAGCGGGGTTTTGCCGTATTTGTCGGTCATGTGCGGGTTCGCGCCGTGATCCAGCAGCAGCTTCACAATCTCTTGCTGTTTCGCACCGCCGTCGTTTAAAACAATGGCTTCCAGCAGCGGCGTCCAGCCGACAAAGTTGGTGTGGTTAACGTTAATGTCGGTTTTTTCCAGCAGCTCGCGCACGATCTCTACGTGCCCTTTTTCACTGGCAGGGGTAATGCCCACGCCGCCGAAGCGGGTAAGGCGGTCGAGATCCGGATTCGCGGGTAATACCAGCCGCAGGAGGGTTAAATCGTTCGTCAGGCAGCTGATCAGGAAGGGGTTAAAACAGGTCTGGTCCTGTTTATCAATATCTGCCCCGGCGGCAATTAATAACGCCACGCAGGAATAGTGTTTTTTCAGGCTGGCAATCGTAACGGCGGTTCTTTTCTGGCGGTTAGTGGCGTTAATATCCACGCCTTTTTCCAGACAGGCTTTTAGCGCATCGCTATTTCCCTCTTCTGCCGCCAGCAGAAATTCCGTAACCAGTTCAGTTGCAGACATATTCAGACTCCCGATGTTTTATTGCTCTTGACCCGAGAATAGCAACAGCCTGGTCATAAAAGAATCCGCTTAAAAATGATTCATCGACAGTGAATTCATTGTTGAGATAAATTCAACAGTCGGGATAAAACGTGCGTCCGTGCAACCTTTTTCTTATGTTTAACCGCTTTTTAGCGCCTCAGGCTGCATTATCCTTATGGTTGAAAAAGCCTTGCATGACGCGGCTCTGCGTAAAAAGTCAGAACTGTGATCGGCTTCAAATGTGTTGTAAAGGTGTTGTTAAAATATGTTCAAAACTGATGACTGAGGAAGCTGTGATATGAATTCCATCTTTACCGAAGAGAACCTGCTGGCCTTCACCACCGCCGCACGCTTCGGCAGCTTCAGCAAGGCGGCTGCCGAGCTGGGCGTCACCACCTCCGCCATCAGTTACACCATCAAGCGCATGGAAACCGGGCTGGACGTGGTGCTGTTTGTGCGTAACACGCGCAGCATTGAGCTGACCGAGTCCGGATTCTACTTTTACCGCAAAGCCACCGACCTGCTTAACGACTTCCACGCCATCAAGCGCGGGATTGATACCATTTCACAGGGCATCGAGGCGCGGGTGCGCATCTGTATCAACCAGCTGTTATATACGCCGCGCCATACCGCGCGGCTGCTCCAGGTGCTGAAAAAGCAGTTTCCTACCTGCCAGATCACCGTCACCACGGAGGTCTATAACGGCGTGTGGGATTCGATCATCAATAACCAGGCCAATATCGCCATTGGCGCACCGGACACGCTGCTCGACGGCGGCGGAATTGACTACACCGAGATCGGCGCCATCCGCTGGGTGTTTGCCATTGCGCCGGCGCATCCGCTGGCGTTCGTTCCGGAACCGATAGCGGAGAGCCAGCTGCGCCTGTATCCCAACATCATGGTGGAAGATACCGCACACACCATTAACAAGAAGGTGGGCTGGCTGCTGCACGGTCAGGAGGCGATTCTGGTGCCGGACTTTAATACCAAATGCCAGTGTCAGATCCTGGGAGAGGGGATAGGTTTTTTACCGGAGTATATGGCGCGGGACGCGGTGGAAGACGGGCTGCTGGTGACGCGGCGTATCAATAACCCGCGTCAGGACTCGCGCATGCTGCTCGCCACGCAGCATGCCGCGACAGGCCAGGTCACGCGCTGGATCAAACAGCAGTTTGGTCCAGCGGGGGTGCTGACCGATATCTATAGCGATTTACTGTGGCGCGCTTAGCTTTTGCTCTGTACCCAAAACGCGTGAATGAGGCCGGGGAAGTAGCCCAGCAGCGTCAGAAGAATGTTGATGATAAACGCCCAGCCAAGCCCTTTGCCCAACAGCACGCCCAGCGGCGGCAGCAGGATGGTAAAAACAATACGCCAAAAACCCATATTAACACTCCGTGCAAGCTAATCCATTGAAAATAATAGAGAGAACCCTTTCTAAGCATAGCCAGTTTACCTGTCTGCGCCAGATCCCTGCTCCGCGTTTACCCTCTTTTACGCTTTTTACGCTTTTTACGCTGGCGGAATGCGCGCAAGTACTTTAGCATTACCTTAATTAAGCAAACTCTAAAGTACTATGACTGAACTCGAACAGCTTCAGGCCAGCGCAGAGCAGGCCGCAACGCTTTTAAAAGCGATGAGCAACCCGCGTCGGCTGCTGATCCTCTGCACGCTGTGCGGCGCCCCCGGCACCAGCGCGGGGGAGCTGGCCCGCGCGACGGGTCTTAGCCCTTCCGCCACGTCGCAGCATCTGGCGCGCATGCGTGAGGAAGGCCTGATCGCCAGCACCCGCGAGGCGCAGCGCATTCTCTATTTCATTAAAAACGACGCGGTGCATCAGCTTATCAGCACCCTGAAAACCCTTTATTGCCCGTAAGGAGCCGCCATGTCACTTCCCCTTCTTTCGCCGCGCGAGGCCAATGCCCGCATCGCCGATGGCGCAAAACTGATTGATATTCGTGATGCCGACGAGTACGCCCGCGAGCATATTCCCGCCGCGCAGTCCGTGCCGCTGGATACCTTACCCGGCGGACTTAAAACGCAGGCGGGTGAAACGGTGATTTTTCACTGCCAGTCTGGCGCCCGCACCTCAGGCAATGCCGATCGCCTTGCGCAGGCTGCCGCCCCCGCTCAGGCATTTGTGGTCGAAGGAGGCATTCAGGGCTGGAAGCAGGCGGGTCTGCAGACAGTCGAAGACAAAACCCAGCCGCTGCCGCTGATGCGTCAGGTGCAAATCGCTGCCGGGCTGCTCATTCTCTGCGGCGTAGTGCTGGGCTATAGCGTCTCAGATGGCTTTTTCCTGCTCAGCGGCTTCGTGGGGGCCGGGCTGCTGTTCGCCGGTGTGACCGGTTTTTGCGGCATGGCGCGGCTGCTGAAGGTGATGCCCTGGAACCGGCGTACCTCATAAGCAGTAATCGGTGAAATACGCTGTACCCGGTGTCATACGTGGGCTAAGGTGAAGATCGCTAAAACGATGAGGAGGTAATATGTTTTCTGTCGGTGATTATGTACAACCGCGTAAAGGCGGCCCGAAGCTGAAAGTGCTCGAAGTGAACGGTGAAAGCGTGGTGGCGGTACAGGCCAGCAATGAACAAGGCGAGAAATATACCCTGAAAGCCGCCGAGCTGGCGCCGTATACCGAAGACGGTGATTTCGGCGTCTGCTGAAAAGAGTGCCGGGCGGTATGTTCCGCCCGGTTTACGCATTAGATCAGAAAATCATCCAGTGATTTCCCCTCTGCCAGCGCGCTGGCAATAGGCTTCGGCGTACGGCCCTGGCCGGTCCATGTTTTCTCTTCACCGTTCTGGTCAATAAAGCGGTATTTCGCTTCACGCGGCTTACGCTTTTTCGTGGATTTACCCGTCTGCGCCAGTTCAGAGCCCAGCAGATCGGTCGGTGAAATACCATCGGCTTTCATCCGCTCCAGCAGAGCATTAATTTTCTCCTGCTGCTCGGCTCTCTGCTGCTCTAATTCCGCCAGCTCACTACGTTTCTCTTCAGCAACGACCCTGACTTTTTCCAGCATTTCCTCAAGAACGTCCAGGGATAATTCGCGTGCCATGGCGCGCAGAGTTCGGATATTATTAAGATTCTGTAACGTCAAAGACATATTATTTGAAAACCTTTTGTTTAGGGTAAATAGATAAATCACCGACAGAATAATTCATTTGCGCTGAAATATCTACCCGCAGGCTGGCCAGTCAATAGCGTAAATATGTTTAACTGTCGCCGTTAATATTATCTTATAACGTCTGAGCGATACGCAGGGATTCAATCATCACTGCAATATAAAGGGTCAACCTTAATCCAAATTTCAGCATTCTGCGCTACCCACAAAAGCACTGACTCACCTTTCAACATCAAGATAGTTAAGCTCATGATTTAAAACCAAAAACCATCGCACGAGACAGATTATAACGAAGCGAACAAAAAACCATCAATTTTAGAGAATTTTGTGGACAAAACGCGATTAAATAAAAATTAATCACTAGTTGTTAGTTCAAACGCAGAGATATACGCTATACACGTCAAACAAACCAACCTAAAGCACTAACCGCTTCGGGAAAATCGTTTCTTTTGTGTTCTTCTCAAGGAGTTCAGACATGTTCTCACCGCAATCACGCCTTCGCCATGCTGTGGCGGATACTTTCGCGATGGTTGTCTACTGTTCCGTTGTGAACATGTTGATCGAAATATTCCTCTCCGGAATGTCCTTCGAGCAGTCACTTTCTTCTCGTCTGGTGGCGATTCCGGTCAATATTATTATTGCCTGGCCTTACGGTTTATACCGCGATGCCGTCATGCGCTTCGCGCGGCGTATCAGCCCCGCAGGCTGGGTGAAAAACCTGGCAGACGTTCTGGCCTATGTGACGTTCCAGTCGCCGGTTTACGTGGCCATTCTGCTGACGGTGGGCGCGGACTGGCACCAGATCGCGGCGGCGGTCAGTTCGAATATTGTGATTTCAATGCTGATGGGGGCGGTGTATGGCTATTTCCTCGACTACTGTCGCCGCCTGTTTAAGGTCAGCCAGTACAGCCAGGCTAAAGCGTGATGTGAAGCGACTGGCGCAGGCCAGTCGCAAATTTACTGTACGTCGCCAAACAGTCCCTTCAAAAACCGTTCCAGCGCCATACGCGAGCTGAAACCATGCGGAATACCATAATGCTCATGCGTCTCTCCGCCTAAATAGAGCGGAAATTGCTGATAATGATCGCAGGTTTTAATATCCGAGGCAGGCTCAGCAAATGACAGACTTCTGTCTTTCAGCGTCGGGTGAATAATGAGAGCGGTACGTCCCATTCTTGCTTCACGATTAACGTAAACATAATTCTCGCCACGGCGATATCCATACGCTTTTGGCGTCACCTCATCCATGGTGAATCCCTCTTTTTCAAGAACGCGTGCCACCTCGTCAGGTCGTAAATACATATCTTTTCCTCGTTATCTTTTCCTGCCCGGCAACCTTACAGTATTCAGCATTAGCAGGGCTTTCAGAATAGTCCATAAACTGGCGGATATCGCGTGATGCGCTTCAGATATTAAATTTCTGAACTAAACTGAACGGGAACACAAAATTACGGAGGATCGTATGTTTAACAGACCGAACCGAAACGATATTAACGACGACGCTCAGGATATTCGTAATGATGTCAGCCAATTAGCAGACACGCTGGAAGAGGTGCTGAAATCCTGGGGAAGTGACGCGAAGGACGAAGCGGATGCCGCAAAACGTAAGGCTCAGTCTCTGCTCCGTGAAACCCGCGCACGCCTAAATGGCCGCACGCGTACCACACAGGCTGCCTGCGATGCCGTCAGCTGCGCAACGACCTTCGTGCGCGAAAAACCGCTCTGCACGCTCGGCACGGTAGCGGCAGTCGGGATCTTCGTCGGCGCTCTGCTTAGCCTGCGTAAGTAAGCGCGAGCCATTAGCCCCGGTCGCCGCTGGCGCCGGGGCTTTTTAATGCCCGCAAGCCTGAAAAACCCGTACAACACCCCCTGCCCCGCTGTGCTCATCATCAGGGCATCATCAATCTAAATTTCCCATATCTTGTATGGTTGAAACTTAAGACAACTACATCTAGTATTCCTTTTAGCAAGATACACACAACCTGACGCGATGATTCGCGCCGCTCTCTCATTTTAAATGGAAATACGAATCATGAGCATTATTATTTACACTCGTAACGATTGTGTTCAGTGCCACGCGACCAAACGGGCGATGGAAAGCCGCGGCGTGGCGTTTGAGATGGTGAATATTGACCAGCAGCCCGAAACCGCCGATACCCTTCGCGCGCAGGGTTTCCGTCAGCTTCCGGTGGTGGTGGCCGGGGAGACCAGCTGGTCTGGCTTCCGTCCGGACATGATCAACCGCATCGCCGCGCAGGCCGCACGGGCATGAGTCGGCTGGTTTTCTTCTCCAGCAGCTCGGAAAACACGCTCCGTTTTATGGAGCGCGTCGGGCTGCCTGCGGTGCGCATTCCCCTCAACGAGCGGGAGCGCATCCGGGTAGAAGAACCGTACATTCTGGTGGTGCCCAGCTACGGCGGCGGCGGTACGGCGGGCGCAGTGCCTCGTCAGGTGATCCGCTTTCTGAACGATCCGCATAACCGCGGGCTAATCCGAGGCGTGATCGCGGCGGGCAATCGCAATTTCGGCGATGCCTTTGGCCGCGCCGGAGATGTCATCTCTCAAAAATGCGGCGTGCCGTATCTCTATCGCTTTGAGCTGATGGGGACGCAGCAGGACGTCGAAAACGTGCGTAAAGGAGTGAACGAATTTTGGCAACGACAACCGCAGAACGGGTAATACAGGCGACGCCGGATTACCACGCATTAAACGCGATGCTTAACCTCTATGACCGGGAGGGACGCATTCAGTTTGATAAAGACCGTGAGGCGGTGGACGCCTTTTTTGCCGCCCACGTGCGGCCCAACAGCGTGACCTTCGCGAGCCAGGATGAACGTCTCGACCACCTGGTTAACGAAGGTTACTACGACGCCCGCGTCCTCACCCGCTACGCACGCGCCTTCGTCGTGAAGCTGTTTGAACGCGCCCACGCTAGCAGCTTTCGTTTCCAGACGTTCCTTGGCGCGTGGAAGTTCTACACCAGCTACACCCTGAAGACCTTTGACGGTAAGCGCTACTTAGAAAGCTTTGAAGATCGCGTGGTGATGGTCGCGCTGACCCTGGCGCAGGGCGATGAAGTGCTGGCGCAACAGCTCACCGACGAGATCCTCTCAGGCCGCTTCCAGCCCGCCACGCCAACGTTCCTTAACTGCGGAAAAGCCCAGCGCGGCGAGCTGGTCTCCTGCTTCCTGCTGCGCATTGAAGATAATATGGAGTCGATAGGCCGCGCGGTGAACTCGGCGCTGCAGCTCTCCAAACGCGGCGGCGGCGTGGCGTTTCTGCTCTCGAACCTGCGTGAAGCGGGCGCGCCGATTAAGCGCATCGAAAACCAGTCCTCCGGCGTGATCCCGGTCATGAAGATGCTGGAAGATGCCTTCTCCTACGCCAACCAGCTTGGCGCGCGTCAGGGCGCGGGCGCGGTTTATCTGCACGCGCACCACCCCGACATTCTGCGTTTCCTCGATACCAAGCGCGAAAACGCCGACGAAAAAATCCGCATCAAAACCCTGTCGCTGGGCGTGGTGATCCCGGATATCACCTTTAAGCTGGCTAAAGAGAATGCCGACATGGCGCTCTTCTCGCCGTATGACGTTGAGCGGATTTACGGCAAAGCCTTTGGCGACGTGGCGATAAGCGAGCTGTACGACGAGCTGCTGGCCGACGATCGCATCCGCAAAAAAACCATCAACGCCCGCGATTTCTTCCAGACGCTTGCCGAAATTCAGTTTGAGTCCGGCTATCCGTACATCATGTACGAGGACACGGTGAACCGCGCAAACCCAATTGCCGGGCGCATCAACATGAGCAACCTGTGCTCGGAGATTTTGCAGGTCAACAGCGCCTCCCGCTATGACGAGAATCTGGACTACGCGGAGATCGGCAAAGACATCTCCTGCAACCTCGGGTCGCTGAATATCGCCCACACCATGGATTCCCCCGACTTTGGCCGCACGATAGAAACCGCCATTCGCGGGCTGACGGCGGTGTCGGACATGAGCCACATCCGCAGCGTGCCGTCCATCGAGGCGGGCAACGCCGCGTCGCACGCCATTGGCCTCGGGCAGATGAACCTGCACGGCTACCTGGCGCGGGAAGGCATCGCCTACGGCAGCCCGGAAGGGCTGGACTTCACCAACCTCTATTTTTACACCGTCACTTGGCACGCGCTGCATACCTCAATGATGCTGGCGCGCGAGCGCAACCAGCGTTTCGCGGGCTTTGAACAGTCGCGCTATGCCAGCGGAGAGTATTTCAGCCAGTATCTGGAAGGCGACTGGCAGCCGAAAACGGCGCGAGTAAGGGAGCTGTTTGCCCGCGCCGGGATCGTTCTGCCCACGCGCGAGATGTGGCAGCGGCTGCGTGATGACGTGATGCGCTACGGCATCTACAACCAGAACCTGCAGGCGGTGCCGCCAACCGGCTCTATCTCCTACATCAACCACGCCACGTCGAGCATTCACCCGATCGTGTCGAAGATTGAAATTCGCAAAGAAGGCAAAACCGGACGCGTTTACTACCCTGCCCCGTTTATGACCAACGAGAACCTGGCGCTGTATCAGGACGCATACGAGATTGGCCCGGAAAAAATCATCGATACCTACGCCGAGGCGACGAAACACGTGGATCAGGGGCTGTCGCTGACGCTGTTCTTCCCGGATACCGCCACCACGCGGGACATCAACAAAGCGCAGATCTACGCCTGGAAGAAAGGTATCAAGACGCTCTACTACATTCGCCTGCGCCAGCTTGCGCTGGAAGGCACCGAAATCGAAGGCTGCGTGTCCTGCGCGCTGTAAGGAGAAAGGATGAAACTGTCACGCGTGAGCGCCGTTAACTGGAACAAGATCCAGGACGAGAAAGATCTGGAAGTGTGGAACCGCCTGACCAGCAACTTCTGGCTGCCGGAAAAGGTCCCGCTCTCCAACGATATTCCGGCCTGGCAAGCCCTGAGCCACACCGAGCAGCAGCTAACGATCCGCGTCTTTACCGGCCTGACGCTGCTGGACACCATTCAGAATACCGTTGGCGCACCGGCTCTGATGGGTGACGCGCTGACGCCGCACGAAGAGGCGGTGATGTCGAACATCAGCTTTATGGAGGCGGTGCACGCCCGCTCCTACAGCTCGATTTTCTCCACGCTGTGCCAGACCAAAGACGTGGACGCGGCCTACGCCTGGAGCGAAGCGAGCGAGTCGTTACAAAGAAAGGCGGAGCTGGTACTGACGTATTATCGGGCAGACGAGCCGCTGAAGAAGAAGATCGCCAGCGTGTTTCTGGAATCATTCCTGTTCTATTCTGGCTTCTGGCTGCCCATGTACTGGTCGAGCCGGGGCAAGCTGACCAACACCGCCGATTTGATCCGGCTTATCATTCGGGATGAAGCGGTACACGGGTATTACATTGGCTATAAATATCAGAAAGGGCTGGAAAAGGTCAGCGACGCGGAGCGCGAGGAGCTCAAAGGGTTTGCGCTCGATTTGCTGATGGATCTGTACGACAACGAGCTGAGCTATACCGAGGAACTGTACGCCGGCACCGGCTGGGAGGAGGACGTGAAAGCCTTCCTCTGCTACAACGCCAACAAGGCGCTGATGAATCTCGGCTACGACGCGCTGTTCCCGCCAGAGATGGCGGAGGTTAACCCGGCGATTCTCTCCGCGCTGTCGCCCAACGCCGACGAAAACCACGATTTCTTCTCCGGATCGGGTTCGTCGTACGTGATGGGCAAAGCGGTGGAAACCGAGGATGAGGACTGGGATTTTTAATGAACGTTAACGTTCGTTAATTTAATATAAACCCAACAATTTCCTCTCCAATATTTACAAAGCAACTACACTGTCATTTCCGCGCCCTATTCGCCTGAATCACCCGATTCAGGCGAAATTCCCCGATGCCGCAGCAAAAAATTGAGAAAAATTCAAATCCCGCTCAGCCCTTTACTCATGGGAAATTCAGCCGTTTCGCCTCCCTGAAAATTTACGTCATAAGCAAACCCAGGGTTGTCTCAGATTCTCAGTATGTTAGGGTTATGCCCGTTAACAATTTACCATGGTAATCATATCGACATAAACAAATAACAGGACACTCTCTATTGCATGGCAATTAAATTAGAAGTGAAAAATCTTTATAAAGTATTTGGCGAGCATCCTCAGCGCGCATTCAAATATATTGAGAAAGGCCTTTCGAAAGAGCAAATTCTGGAAAAAACCGGGCTATCGCTTGGCGTTAAAGACGCCAGTCTGGCCATTGAAGAAGGCGAGATTTTTGTCATCATGGGATTATCCGGTTCGGGTAAATCCACTATGGTTCGCCTTCTCAATCGCCTGATTGAACCCACCCGCGGACAGGTGCTGATTGACGGCGTGGATATCGCCAGAATATCAGACGCCGAGCTTCGCGAGGTGCGCAGAAAGAAGATTGCGATGGTATTCCAGTCATTCGCGCTGATGCCGCACATGACGGTGCTGGATAATACCGCTTTCGGCATGGAATTAGCCGGCACACCCGCGCAGGAACGTCAGGAAAAAGCCCTTGACGCCCTGCGTCAGGTTGGGCTGGAAAATTATGCGCATGCGTACCCGGATGAACTTTCCGGCGGTATGCGTCAGCGCGTGGGATTAGCCCGCGCATTAGCCATTAATCCAGACATTTTATTAATGGACGAAGCCTTCTCTGCCCTCGATCCGTTAATTCGCACCGAGATGCAGGATGAGCTGGTAAAATTACAGGCGAAACATCAGCGGACCATTGTCTTTATTTCCCACGATTTGGATGAAGCCATGCGTATTGGCGACCGTATTGCCATTATGCAAAATGGTGAAGTGGTGCAGGTCGGCACGCCGGATGAAATTCTCAATAATCCGGCAAATGATTATGTGCGCACCTTCTTCCGCGGCGTGGATATTAGCCAGGTCTTTAGCGCCAAAGATATTGCCCGTCGAACGCCAAACGGCATTATCCGTAAAACGCCTGGCTTCGGCCCGCGCTCCGCGCTGAAGCTGCTGCAGGACGAAGACCGTGAATACGGTTATCTGGTTGAACGCGGCAATAAATTTGTCGGCGTTGTCTCCATCGACTCTCTGAAAACCGCGCTCAGCGAAAACCAGGGCATCGATGCGGCGTTAATTGACGCTCCGCTTGCCGTGGACGCCGAAACGCCGCTCAGCGAGTTGCTCTCTCACGTGGGGCAGGCGCCTTGCGCCGTACCGGTCGTGGGTGAGGAACAACAGTACGTCGGCATCATCTCCAAACGGATGCTGCTGCAGGCTTTAGATCGCGAGGGGGCAAATAATGGCTGATCAAACTAACCCGTGGGGCACCACTGAAGCGGCGGACAACGCAGCGCAATCCGCCGACGCGTGGGGTTCCACGCCAGCACCCGCCGACGGTGGCGGTGCGGCGGACTGGCTGAACAGCGCACCCGCGCCTGCGCCAGAGCACTTCAATATTATGGATCCGTTTCACAAGACGCTGATCCCGCTGGACAGCTGGGTCACGGAGGGGATCGACTGGGTGGTCACGCACTTCCGCCCCGTTTTCCAGGGGATCCGCATCCCGGTGGATTACATCCTGAACGGCTTCCAGCAGCTGATGCTGGGCATGCCGGCACCGGTGGCGATTATCCTGTTCTCCCTGATCGCCTGGCAGTTTGGCAGCGCCGGGATGGGTGTCGCCACGCTGATTTCGCTGATTGCCATCGGCGCGATTGGGGCCTGGTCGCAGGCGATGATCACCCTGGCGCTGGTGCTGACCGCCCTGCTCTTCTGCATCGTCATCGGCCTGCCGATGGGGATCTGGCTGGCGCGCAGCCCGCGGGCCGCGAAGATTATCCGCCCGCTGCTGGATGCAATGCAGACCACCCCGGCATTCGTCTATCTGGTGCCGATTGTGATGCTGTTCGGCATCGGCAACGTGCCGGGCGTGGTGGTCACCATTATCTTTGCCCTGCCGCCGATTATTCGTCTGACCATTCTCGGGATCAATCAGGTGCCTGCGGACCTGATCGAAGCGTCACGCTCGTTCGGCGCCAGCCCGCGCCAGATGCTGTTTAAGGTTCAGCTCCCGCTGGCGATGCCGACCATCATGGCGGGCGTGAACCAGACGCTGATGCTGGCCCTGTCGATGGTGGTGATTGCCTCGATGATCGCCGTTGGCGGTCTCGGTCAGATGGTGCTGCGCGGCATTGGCCGTCTCGACATGGGGCTGGCTACCGTCGGCGGCGTCGGGATTGTGATCCTCGCCATTATTCTTGACCGCCTGACCCAGGCCGTCGGTCGCGATTCACGCAGTCGCGGCAACCGTCGCTGGTATTCCACCGGCCCTGTTGGGTTACTCACCCGCCCCTTTAGAAAATAAGGAACAACGATGCGACATAACGTACTTTTTGCCACAGCGTTTGCCACCCTTGTCTCCACCAGCACGTTCGCGGCTGACCTGCCGGGCAAAGGCATTACCGTGCAGCCGGTGCAGAGCACTATTTCGGAAGAGAGCTTCCAGACCCTGCTGGTCAGCCGCGCGCTGGAAAAACTGGGCTATACGGTTAACACGCCGAGCGAAGTGGATTACAACGTGGGCTACACCTCGATTGCCTCCGGTGACGCCACCTTTACCGCCGTAAACTGGCAGCCGCTGCATGACGATATGTATGCCGCCGCCGGTGGCGATAAGAAATTCTACCGTGAAGGCACCTTTGTCACCGGCGCGGCGCAGGGGTACCTGATCGACAAGAAAACCGCCGACCAGTACCACATCACCAACATCGAACAGCTGAAGGATCCGAAGATCGCCAGACTGTTTGACACCAACGGTGACGGCAAGGCCGACATGATGGGCTGCTCGCCGGGCTGGGGCTGCGAAGCGGTGATTAACCACCAGAACAAGGCGTTCGATCTGGCGAAAACGGTCGACGTGAGCCACGGCAACTATTCAGCGATGATGGCCGACACCATTGCCCGCTTCAAAGAGGGTAAACCGGTGATCTACTACACCTGGACGCCGTACTGGGTGAGCGACGTGCTGAAGCCGGGTAAAGACGTGGTGTGGCTGCAGGTGCCGTTCTCCTCCCTGCCGGGCGAGCAGAAAGATATCGACACCAAACTGCCGAACGGCATGAACTACGGCTTCCCGGTGAACACCATGCATATCGTGGCGAACAAAGCCTGGGCGGAGAAAAACCCGGCCGCGGCGAAGCTGTTCTCGGTGATGAAGCTGCCGCTGGCAGACATCAACGCCCAGAACGCGATGATGCACGCGGGCAAATCGTCTGAGGCGGATGTTAAAGGCCACGTCGACGGCTGGATCAAGGCCCACCAGCAGCAGTTTGACGGCTGGGTGAAAGCGGCGCTGGCGGCGCAGAAATAAAACCTTTTCCCTCACCCTAACCCTCTCCCCGGATCGTACACACTGGGAGAGGGCCGGGGTGAGGGGATCAGACCGCACCCAACCTAAACCGCACAATCCAGCACGTAACAATCCCCCCACATTCACAATCATTGGCTATTATGGTTTCCGGAAAAATAATCACTTCACTAACGATTCCTGAAACTAATGACAAAAACCACTCAAGGGCTTAGCCCCGCACTCATCCTTTTAATGTCCGTGGCAACGGGTCTGGCCGTCGCCAGCAACTATTACGCGCAGCCTCTTCTCGACACCATCGCCCGCGCGTTCAATCTCTCCGCCAGTTCCGCAGGCTTTATCGTCACCGCCGCCCAGCTCGGCTATGCCGCCGGGCTGCTGTTCCTGGTGCCGCTTGGCGATATGTTTGAACGCCGGATGCTGATCGTCTCCATGACGCTTCTGGCCGCCGGCGGGATGCTGATCACCGCCAGCAGCCAGTCGCTGACGATGATGATTATCGGTACCGCGCTGACGGGGCTGTTCTCCGTGGTGGCGCAAATCCTGGTGCCGCTCGCCGCGACCCTCGCCTCACCGGAAAAACGTGGCAAGGTGGTGGGCACCATCATGAGCGGCCTGCTGCTGGGGATTTTGCTGGCGCGTACCGTCGCCGGGCTGCTGGCAAGCCTCGGCGGCTGGCGCACCGTATACTGGGTGGCGAGCGTATTGATGGTCGTCATGGCGCTGGCGCTGTGGCGCGGGCTGCCAAAAGTGAAGCAGGAAAATCACCTGAATTACCCGCAGCTGCTGGCCTCCGTTTTCAGCCTGTTCACCCAGGATAAACTTCTGCGCACCCGCGCCCTGCTGGGCTGCTTCACCTTCGCCAACTTCAGCATTCTCTGGACGTCGATGGCGTTTCTGCTTGCCGCGCCGCCGTTTAATTATTCCGAAGGGGTGATTGGCCTGTTCGGCCTGGCCGGTGCCGCAGGCGCACTGGGCGCGCGTCCCGCAGGCGGGCTGGCCGACAAGGGCAAATCCCACCTGACCACCTCCGCGGGGCTGGTGTTACTTCTGCTCTCCTGGGCGGCAATCTGGTATGGGCACGTCTCGGTGCTGGCGCTGATCGTCGGTATCCTGGTACTCGATCTCACCGTGCAGGGCGTTCACATTACCAATCAGACCGTCATCTATCGCGTGAAGCCGGAGGCGCGTAACCGCCTGACGGCCGGGTACATGACCAGCTACTTTATTGGCGGCGCGGCGGGCTCGCTCATTTCCGCCTCGGCGTGGCAGCATGCTGGCTGGTCAGGGGTATGTGCAATTGGTGCCATCGTCGCCACGATTAACCTGCTTGTATGGTGGCGCGGCTACCATCGCCAGGATGCAATTCACTAAGTTTTACATTGCTTTGGGCCTCTTAGGGTGTAAAGGGGCCCCTCACTCTGTTAATGTAAACGTAATCATTTATCCCAGAAATTTTAATGTGGGTGACATATTTACAATCGGCATGAATAGTTCAGACCCCCGTCCTCACATCCTCTCTTCAGCGGGTTCATCCCCTACGCTTTCTGTGCTCACCGGGTCACGGACTTACCCGGCGCTTTCTGATGGTGACATTAATTTGGCGGATATAACCGCACAAATAATTCATTTACATTATTTGTCACTATCGTTACTATATCGGCTGTAATTAATGAGGTTATGCCCAAATGGATAGTTCGTTTACGCCCATTGAACAAATGCTTAAATTCCGCGCCAGTCGCCATGAGGACTTCCCGTATCAGGAAATCCTGCTGACTCGCCTGTGCATGCACATGCAGGGTAAGCTACTGGAAAACCGCAATAAAATGCTGAAAGCTCAAGGGATTAACGAGACATTGTTTATGGCGTTGATCACGCTGGAGTCTCAGGAAAACCACAGCATTCAGCCTTCTGAGCTGAGCTGCGCGCTGGGCTCCTCCCGCACCAACGCCACCCGAATTGCCGATGAGCTGGAAAAGCGCGGCTGGATTGAGCGCCGTGAAAGCGATAACGATCGCCGCTGCCTGCATCTGCAACTGACCGATAAAGGTCACGAATTCCTGCGCGAGGTGCTGCCACCTCAGCACAATTGCCTGCACAAACTCTGGTCCGCTCTCAGCACCGCCGAGCGCGACCAGCTTGAGCACATCACTCGCAAGCTGCTCACCCGTCTGGACCAGATGGATGAAGAAGGCGCCGTTCTTGAGGCGCTGCGCTAACGCGACGACACGCTCAACAATCCAGATTTATAAGAAAACCGACAGGCCAGCACGTCACACTGCTGGCCTTTCTGACAACAGGTCGGCTCAGCCGATGTGAAAATAAGAAGATCGTGGAGAACAACAATGAGCGCAAATGCGGAGAGCACTACCCCGCAGCAACCGGCCAACAAGAAAGGCAAACGTAAGAGCGCCCTTCTTCTGTTGACCTTGCTCTTTATCATTATTGCCGTGGCATATGGGATCTATTGGTTTTTAGTACTGCGTCATGCTGAAGAGACTGACGACGCGTACGTGGCAGGGAACCAGGTACAAATTATGGCGCAGGTGTCGGGCAGCGTGACGAAAGTCTGGGCTGACAATACCGACTTTGTGCAAAAAGGCGATGTGCTGGTGACGCTCGATCCAACCGACGCCCAGCAGGCGTTTGAAAAAGCGCAGACCGCGCTGGCCTCCAGCGTTCGTCAGACCCGCCAGCTGATGATCAACAGCAAGCAGCTGCAGGCCAACATCGACGTGCAGAAAACCGCACTCGCGCAGGCGCAGAGCGATCTGAACCGCCGCGTGCCGCTCGGCACCGCCAACCTGATTGGCCGTGAAGAGCTGCAGCACGCCCGCGACGCCGTCGCCAGCGCTCAGGCACAGCTGGACGTGGCCATTCAACAGTACAACGCCAACCAGGCGATGGTGCTGGGCACCAGCCTGGAAAACCAGCCTGCCGTTCAGCAGGCGGCGACCGAAGTGCGCAACGCGTGGCTTGCCCTGCAGCGTACTAAAATCGTCAGCCCAATGACCGGCTATGTCTCCCGTCGTTCCGTCCAGCCAGGGGCGCAGATCAGCCCAACCACGCCGCTGATGGCGGTTGTGCCGGCGGACAACCTGTGGGTCGACGCCAACTTTAAAGAGACGCAGCTTGCGCATATGCGTATCGGCCAGACCGCAACGGTTGTCAGCGACATCTATGGCGATGACGTGAAGTACACCGGCAAAGTGGTGGGTCTGGATATGGGGACCGGCAGTGCCTTCTCCCTGCTGCCTGCGCAGAACGCCACCGGTAACTGGATAAAAGTCGTACAGCGTCTGCCCGTGCGTATCGAACTGGATGCCAAACAGCTGGCGGATCACCCGCTGCGTATCGGCCTCTCCACGCTGGTGACGGTTGACACCGCCAACCGCGACGGTCAGATCCTGGCAAGCCAGGTGCGTAGCAGCCCGGTTTATGAAAGTAACGCCCGTGAAATTAGCCTCGATCCGGTCAACAAGCTGATCGATGACATCGTGAAGGCAAACGCCGGTTAATCCGAAGGTGAGCGTTATGCAACAGCAAAAGCCGCAAAAACCGCTGGAAGGCGCGCAGCTGGTCATTATGACCATCGCGCTGTCGCTGGCGACATTCATGCAGGTGCTGGACTCCACCATCGCAAACGTGGCGATCCCGACCATCGCCGGTAACCTTGGCTCGTCGCTGAGCCAGGGGACCTGGGTCATTACCTCGTTTGGGGTGGCAAACGCCATCTCCATTCCGATCACCGGCTGGCTGGCAAAGCGCGTCGGTGAGGTGAAGCTGTTCCTCTGGTCCACGGTGGCGTTTGTTCTGGCCTCGTGGGCGTGCGGCATGTCCAGCAGCCTGACGATGCTGATTTTCTTCCGCGTCATTCAGGGGATTGTCGCGGGGCCGCTGATCCCGCTCTCCCAGAGTTTGCTGCTGAGCAACTACCCTCCCGCAAAACGTTCCGTCGCGCTGGCGCTCTGGTCGATGACCGTTATCGTCGCGCCTATCTGCGGACCGATTCTGGGCGGGTACATCAGCGATAACTACCACTGGGGCTGGATCTTCTTCATCAACGTACCGATTGGCGCCGTCGTGGTATTGATGACGCTGCAGTCGCTGCGGGGACGAGAGACGCGCACCGAACAGCGCCGTATCGACAGCATCGGGCTGGCGCTGCTGATCCTGGGTATCGGCAGTCTGCAGATCATGCTCGACCGCGGTAAAGAGCTCGACTGGTTCAACTCGCAGGAGATCATCATCCTGACCATTGTCGCGGTGGTGTCGATAAGCTTCCTGATTGTCTGGGAGCTGACGGACGACAACCCGATCGTCGATCTCTCGCTCTTTAAGTCGCGAAACTTCACCATCGGCTGCCTGTGTATCAGCCTCGCCTATATGCTCTACTTCGGCGCGATTGTTCTGCTGCCGCAGCTGTTGCAGGAGGTGTATGGCTATACCGCCACCTGGGCGGGTCTGGCGTCGGCACCTGTCGGGGTGATCCCGGTCCTGCTGTCGCCGATTATTGGCCGCTTCGCCCATAAGCTCGACATGCGTCGGCTGGTGACGTTCAGCTTCATCATGTATGCGGTGTGCTTCTACTGGCGTGCGTATACCTTTGAGCCGGGAATGGACTTTGGCGCCTCGGCGTGGCCGCAGTTCATTCAGGGCTTTGCGGTGGCGTGCTTCTTTATGCCGCTGACCACCATCACGCTCTCTGGCCTGCCGCCCGAGCGTCTGGCGGCCGCGTCGAGCCTGTCGAACTTCACCCGTACGCTGGCGGGCTCTATCGGGACGTCGATCACCACCACTCTGTGGACAAACCGCGAATCAATGCACCACGCGCAGCTGACCGAAGCGGTGAACCCGTTCAACCCTAACGCACAGCAGATGTACAGCCAGCTGCAGGGAATGGGGATGACGGAGCAGCAGGCGTCCGGCTGGATTGCCCAGCAGATCACCAACCAGGGGCTGATTATCTCGGCCAACGAGATTTTCTGGATATCGGCAGGGATCTTTATCGTCCTGCTGGGGCTGGTGTGGTTTGCCAGACCGCCGTTTGGTGCCGGTGGTGGCGGTGGCGGCGCGCACTAGTCTTGTGCGCAGGTTGCTCGTTCTGTGCGACGGTTGCCCGGTGGCGCTACGCTTACCGGGCCTACGAACGTAGGCCGGATAAGGCGGAGCCGCCATCCGGCAAAAAACCGCACTGTGTCCAGAACGCGACAGCCATTGTCAGTGCCGATAAAGCAGCGCGCCTTAAATCGATTCACGATAGTGAAAAGACAACAGGAGCGCATCATGCTGAACACACCCGCCGACAAGTACCAACCCTTTCCCACCCTTTCCCTGCCCGACCGTCGCTGGCCGGAACAACGCATCACCCGCGCGCCGCGATGGCTCTCGACCGACCTGCGCGACGGAAACCAGGCTCTGGCCGAACCGATGGACAGCACGCGCAAGCTGCAGTTCTGGGACCTGCTGTTAAGCTGCGGGTTTAAAGAGATTGAAGTTGCCTTTCCTTCCGCCTCGCAGACGGATTTCAATTTCGTTCGCCAGCTGATTGAAGAGAACCGCATCCCGGATGACGTGACGATTCAGGTGCTCACTCAGGCACGGGAAGATCTCATCCATCGCACTTTTGAATCCCTGCGCGGCGCGAAGCAGGCTACCGTGCATCTGTATAACGCCACCGCTCCGCTGTTCCGCCGCCTGGTATTCGGCATGGAGAAAGCACAAATCGTTGAGCTGGCGACGCGTGCCACGCGGCTTATTCGTCAGCTGTGTGAAGAAAATCCGGACACCCGCTGGCAGTACGAATACTCTCCGGAAACCTTCTGCTTTACCGAGCCGGAATTTGCGCTGGAGATTTGTGAAGCCGTGACGGAGATCTGGCAGCCTTGCGACGAACGCCCGATGGTGATCAACTTACCCGCCACCGTCGAAGTGAGCACGCCGAACGTCTATGCCGACCAGATCGAGTACTTCTGTCGCCACTTCAGCCGCCGCCGCGATGTCTGCATCAGCGTGCATCCGCATAACGACCGCGGTACCGGCGTCGCCTGCGCGGAGCTGGCCGTAATGGCGGGGGCTGACCGCGTGGAGGGCTGTCTGTTCGGTAACGGCGAGCGCACGGGCAACGTCTGCCTGGTGACGCTGGCGATGAACCTCTACAGCCAGGGTATCAGCCCGACTCTGGACTTTAGCGATATGAACCGGGTGGTGGACGTGGTGGAAACCTGCAATCAGCTGCCGGTGCACCCGCGCCATCCGTGGGCGGGACGGCTGGCCTATACCGCCTTTTCCGGCTCGCACCAGGACGCCATCAAGAAAGGCTTTGATGCCCGCAGGCCTGGCGATCGCTGGGAGATGCCTTACCTGCCCGTCGATCCCCAGGATATCGGCTGCACCTACGAAGCGGTGATCCGCGTGAACAGCCAGTCAGGGAAAAGCGGCAGCGCGTGGCTGATCGAACAGAATCATGGTCTGAAACTGCCCCGCGCCCTGCAGCAGGATTTCAGCCAGCACGTGCAGCAGGAAACCGACCGTCACGGAAAAGAGATGACGCAAAATGCGCTGTGGCAGCTGTTTCGCACCCGCTACGGTCTGGTGGCCACGCCGCATTATGCGCTGCAATCCTACCGCAGCGACAGCCAGCAGGACGGCCAGCTGCGTTTGACGGCCAGCGTCGCCACACATGGGGGTACGCGCCAGCTGGAAGGTCACGGCAACGGTCTGCTCTCCGCCGCCGCTCACGGCCTGAGCCGCTGGGTCAACGCGCCGTTTGTGATTAAGGACTATCACGAGCATACGTTAGGCGAGCGCAGCGACAGCCGCTCGGTGGCGTACATTCGCTGCCTGTTCCAGGACGGCAGCAGCCGCTGGGGCGTGGGCATTGATAGCGACGTGGCGCGCGCGTCGCTTCAGGCGCTCTTTAACGCCGTCAGTCGTTCTTAAAGTAATCGCTGGGGGAGACGCCCATCACCCGACGGAACATTGCCGTAAAGGCGCTGTGGCTCCCATACCCCAGATCCAGCGCCACGCGCAATACCGGCTGGCCCTGCGCCAGCCGCACTAAGGCTTCCAGCAGACGCGCCCTTCTCAACCACTCGCCGTAGCTTAAACCCGTCTGCTGTTGAAAATGACGGTTCAGCGTGCGCTCGCTCATGTTCATCATGCTCGCAACCTGCGCGCTGCTCCAGCTTTCCCCCGGGTTTTGTCGGATTTGCAGGCACAGGCGACGTAGCGCCTCGCTTTCCGGCTCCGGCAGGTGAAACGGCAGCACCGGCATAGTGCGGATTTCATCGAGAATCAGTTCATAGACGCGTTCATCCCGGCTTCCGGGTGAGTACGATTCAGGCAACGCAAGGGAGACGAGGATCAGCTCGCGCAGCAGCGGCGCGATCTGCACGATCTGGCAGGTGGCGGGAAGATCGGCCCGCGCCAGCGGATCGATAAACAGCGTTCGCGCCGCAACGTTGCCGGTAATGCGCAGGGAATGCTGCGTGCCCGCAGGCAGCCAGACGCCGCGACCGGGAGGCACAACCCAACAGCCCGATGCGGTATCCACCCTTACCACGCCGCTCAGGGTGTGCAGCAGCTGCGCGCAGTCGTGCTTGTGCCAGGGTTCGCTGTCACCATGAACGTAATCATGGGCAAACGGAACGAGGGGTCGGTGGGTAAAAGAGAAGGTTAAGGTTGTGGTCAAAGGAGGCACCAACACAATGTAGGCCCGGCAAGCGAAGCGCCACCGGGCATCCACAGGCACAATACTAGATGTGCAGTTCCTGCAGTTTTTCTTTCGGCAGGGCCAGCTCTTCGTTGCTGTTCACGCGAACGTCGCGTTCGATGATGTGGCGCGCGATCTCCTGCGCTTCTTCCAGAGAGTGCATCTGGTAGGTGCCGCACTGGTAAACGTTCAGCTCAGGGATCTGGTTCTGCTCTTTCACCTTCAGTACGTCTTCCATGGCCGCTTTCCAGGCATCTGCCACACGTTTCTCTTCAGGCTGACCAATCAGGCTCATGTAGAAACCGGTACGGCAGCCCATCGGAGAGATATCGATGATCTCAACGCCGTTGCCGTTCAGGTGGTCACGCATGAAACCAGCGAACAGGTGTTCCAGCGTATGAATGCCTTTCTCCGGCATCACTTCTTTGTTTGGCACGCAGAAACGCAGATCGAAGACGGTGATCGTGTCGCCGTGCGGGGTGTGCATGGTCTTCGCCACGCGGACTGCAGGTGCTTCCATACGGGTATGGTCGACAGTAAAGCTATCTAATAACGGCATACGTCACCTCCGATAGTGATTTTTTTTAAAATAAACTGAACTCTTCTACAGAATGCGCGTCTGAGTATATGAAAGACGCGCATTTGTTATCATCATCCCTGAATTCAGAGATGTATATTTTGGCCACAGCGATGTGGCCTTTTTCTTTTCTGCTTAAGCCTGCTTCGCCAGAAACGCCTCAAACGACTCGGTATCCGCCGCTTCAACCTCTTTCTGACGCACAACGGACGCTTCGCGTTCCGCGACAAAATCTGATTCGCTCAGGATTTCTAACGGCTCCTGGATCAGCATTTCACGGTACTCCGCCGAGAGTGAGCGCCCCGTACCACCAATGCCCTGATCAATCATAGAACGCAGAATGCGCGCTGAGAACGTCAGTTCCGGGTTATCAAAGCACGCCACCAGCTGGTCGCAAATCTGTTGATACGCGTCGCCGCCGTCGATGCTGTCCATCGTCCGGGCAACACGCTTCAGGTCACGGAACAGATCTTTGCCGACTTTCGTCAGCGGGAACTGTGCCGTTTCGCAGCCGATACCCAGCGTCAGGCCCGGTTTACGCCCTTCCAGAATCACGCGGTTCCAGTTTGTACGGGTGCAGAGCAATTCGTCTGAACTCATTTCCGGCGCATCCGCCAGCACGCACCAGACCATAAACAGATCCAGGAAGCGAATCTGCTGTTCATCAACGCCAATCGGTGAGAACGGGTTGATATCCAGCGAGCGCACTTCAATGTATTCGATCCCGCCGCGCTGCAGCGCATCCGACGGGGTTTCGCCGCTGCGGGTTACGCGCTTAGGACGAATTGGCGCATACAGCTCGTTTTCAATCTGCAGGACATTGCTGTTGATCTGCAGACGCTTACCGTCTTTTTCGAGGCCGATTTTTTCGTACTCTTCCGACGGGGTTTTGATCGCCCGCTTCAATCCTGCCACATATTCGTGCAATTCGTTAAACGTAATACCGAGATTGCTTTGCGATTTATTGGTATAGCCGAGATCACTCAGACGCAGAGAGGTGGCGTACGGGAGATAGTACATTCCGCAGTCGGTCTTCTCGAACGGCAGCGTCGTCGGTTTTCCCTGCAGGAAGGATGAGCAAATAGCCGGCGACGCGCCGAACAGATACGGGATCACCCAGCCGAAACGGTAATAGTTTCTGATCAGGCGGAAGTAGCCTGCAGAGATGGCGTCTTTATCCGTTTCACCGCATTTCGCCTGCCAGAACGCCATTGGCAGCGAGAAGTTGTAGTGCACACCAGAGATGGTCTGCATCAACGCGCCGTAGCGGTTCTTCAGCCCCTCACGGTAGAGCGTTTTCAGCCTGCCGATATTTGACGTGCCGTACTGCGCCAGCTCAATCTCCTGCCCCTGCTCGATATAGCACGGCATGCTGAGGGGCCACATACGCTCATCGCCGAGATTGCGCGCGGTGTAGCGATGGATATCGCGCATAATCGTCAGCATATGATCAATATCACCCTCTACTGGGGTGATGAACTCCAGCAGCGCTTCAGCGAAATCGGTTGTGATCCATTTATGTGTCAGCGCCGAGCCTAACGCCTTCGGGTGACCCGTCGTCGCTAAACTGCCGTCCGCGTTAACGCGCAGCGTTTCACGCTCAAGACCACGCTGAATACCCTTCAATGCCTGAGGGTGGTTTTCCAGCCAGGCCAGCGCCTGAGATACGTCCGGGATCAAATTGACCTCCCGCCTGTCAAAGTAATGTTACTCAGCATAATTGTAATGGTTGACGATTGAAGGTCGCGTATTCATTCCACCAATTAGTGCCACCACGTCATACCCTGTAGTGTTGCCCACGCCACGAGAACATAGCGCAACGCCTTGCCAAGGCACAAAAAAAAGAGCACCGGTCCCCAGGAGATGCGCATCCATCCCGCCAGCAGACACAGTAAATCGCCTATTACAGGCATCCAGCTTAATAACAGCGTGGCAGCGCCATAGCGTTTTAGCCAGCCGACTGCCTTTTCCTGCCAGCGCGATTTTTCACGCAGCGGAAAGAAACGCCCAAGAATAACGTTAGTCAGCCCTCCAAGGCTATTACCCATTGTTGCTATTACTACAAGCAGCCAGGGCTGACTCACGCCGGACAACAGCATCGCCACCAGCACCACTTCCGAATTGCCCGGTAACAGCGTGGCGCTGAGAAAACTGCTGGCGAATAATGAGGCAAGTGACAGCGCGTCACTCACAGTAAGCGTACATCCACCGCATCCATTCCGGCATCACGCGCGGCCTGGATCCCAAAATCGGCATCTTCAAACACGACGCACTTTGCCGCCGGGACGCCCATTAATTCTGCGCAAAGCAGGAAGGTGTCCGGTGCGGGCTTGTGACGTTTAACATGATCGGCGGCGACCACGGCAGAAAAAAAGTGGCGCAGGCCAAGATGATTGAGCAAGGCTTCTGCAATCGCGCTTTCGCTGCCCGTCCCCACCGACATCGGGCGACGCCCGTGCCACTCTTTTACCACATCAATCAGTGGTAACGGACGTACCGTATCTAAAAGCATGGCTTTTACCGCATCGGTTTTTTCGCGCGCGAGCAGGTGCGGGTCGAGATCGGCCTGATTCAGTTCAATCACGGCCTGCGCAATACGCCAGGTGGGGGAGCCGTTGAGGGCGATCATCGCCTGAAGGTCGAAACGCATGCCGTAGCGGCCCAGGACGTCGGTCCAGGCTTGACGATGCGTGGGTTCGGTGTCCAGGAGGGTACCATCCATATCGAAGATCAAACCGTCATACTGTGCGTACATCGTGCTCTCGCTAACCGATTAACAAAGCATTACTTTATCGTAAATGGTGGTTTTTGTCGCTGACAGAGAGTGTGATTGCTGACGGAACGTCGAAGGAATAAACAAAGAAGGAGAAGATGGTGCATCCGGGAGGATTCGAACCTCCGACCGCTCGGTTCGTAGCCGAGTACTCTATCCAGCTGAGCTACGGATGCATCAGGGAACTACTTTCAGAAATAATAATGGTGCATCCGGGAGGATTCGAACCTCCGACCGCTCGGTTCGTAGCCGAGTACTCTATCCAGCTGAGCTACGGATGCATCAGGGTACTGCTTTCAGAAATAGTAAATGGTGCATCCGGGAGGATTCGAACCTCCGACCGCTCGGTTCGTAGCCGAGTACTCTATCCAGCTGAGCTACGGATGCATCGGGATTTACTACTGTACTGCTCGATATTCATATCACTTCTAAAGCAATATGAAGTAATAGATGGTGCATCCGGGAGGATTCGAACCTCCGACCGCTCGGTTCGTAGCCGAGTACTCTATCCAGCTGAGCTACGGATGCAAAATGGCGGTGAGGCGGGGATTCGAACCCCGGATGCAGCTTTTGACCGCATACTCCCTTAGCAGGGGAGCGCCTTCAGCCTCTCGGCCACCTCACCACACAACGCCTCTTTCGAGTGCTTCGAGCTACTCGTTAAGAGCTTCTCGTCGCTGCGTGGCGCATATATTACTTTCTGGGACTTATAAGTCAAACAATTTTCCAAAAGCTTTTATCGTTTGCACAAATCACACGCAATTCGCATGTAAAAGCCGCAAAGAGGGTGTTTTATAAGCGGATTTTGCAGGCATCTTCGCAGAAAACTGATGCGGAAAGAACGGTGTTGGGACGAGATAAGGGTAGCGGAGTGGTCAAAAAGAGAGCGATTGAAATTAAACGGTAACTTTGAGCAGGAAAAATAGCGGGAGGGTTGCGTCTCGCCCGACAGCGAGACGCGACAATATCAGTAACTGGACTGCTGGGATTTTTCAGCCTGGATACGCTGGTAGATCTCTTCACGGTGGACAGATACTTCTTTAGGAGCGTTAACACCAATACGTACCTGGTTACCCTTTACCCCTAAAACTGTCACGGTGACCTCATCCCCAATCATGAGGGTCTCACCAACTCGACGAGTCAGAATCAGCATTCTTTGCTCCTTGAAAGATTAAAAGAGTCGGGTCTCTTGTATCCCGGCATTATCCATCATATAACGCCAAAAAGTAAGCGATGACAAACACGTAAAGTGTAAGCAGTCACGGCATCACATTCTGTTAAACGTAAGTTTAGCCGATATACACAAACTCAACCTGACTTTATCGTTATCGATAGCACAGTGAACAAGACGCCATAACGTTACCGCTATGGCGTCTGCTTGTGCTTTGTAGTTATTACAGTTTCGCGCTTACCCAGCTTTCAACGCTGGCTAATGCCGCAGGAAGTGCCGCCGCATCCGTACCACCGGCTTGCGCCATGTCCGGACGACCGCCACCCTTGCCGCCCACCTGCTGAGCGACCATACCAATCAGTTCCCCTGCTTTTACGCGGTCAGTCACATCCTTAGAGACGCCCGCAATCAGAGAAACCTTACCTTCTGCTACTGTCGCCAGCACGATAACGGTAGAACCGAGCTGGTTCTTGAGATCGTCGACCATAGTACGCAGCATCTTAGGCTCAACGCCCGCCAGATCGCTGACAAGCAGTTTGACGCCCTTAATGTCTACAGCCTTGCTGGAGAGGTTTGCACTCTCCTGCGCCGCAGCCTGCTCTTTCAGCTGCTGCAGCTCTTTTTCCAGCTGACGCGTGCGTTCCAGCGCAACGCGCACTTTCTCGCCCAGGTTCTGGCTATCGCCTTTCAGCAGTTGCGCGATGTCGTGCAGCTGATCGCTCTGCGCATGCAGGCTGGCTACCGCACCTTCACCGGTCACCGCTTCAATACGACGCACGCCTGCCGCCGTACCCGACTCGGAAACGATGCGGAACAGGCCGATGTCACCGGTGCGCGAGGCGTGTGTACCGCCGCACAGTTCGGTAGAGAAGTCGCCCATGCTCAACACGCGAACACGTTCGTCGTATTTCTCGCCAAACAGCGCCATCGCACCTTTTTTCTTCGCGTCCTCGAGATCCATGATGTGGGTCTCGATTGGCAGGTTACGACGGATCTGCGCGTTCACCAGATCTTCCACCGCGCGGATTTCAGACGGCTTCATCGCTTCAAAATGCGAGAAGTCGAAGCGCAGCACTTTATCGTTAACCAGAGAACCTTTCTGTGCAACGTGGGTACCGAGTACGTCGCGCAGGGCAGCGTGCATCAGGTGGGTTGCAGAGTGGTTCAGACGAATGCGCGCGCGGCGAGCTTCATCAACGTTAGCCCGGACGCCCTCGCCCACTTTCAGAGAACCGGAAACCAGTTTGCCCTGGTGGCCAATTGCCTGACCGTATTTCTGGGTGTCGGTCACGCTGAAGCTGAAACCATTGCCCTTCAGTTCGCCTTTATCGCCAACCTGGCCGCCGGATTCGGCGTAGAACGGCGTTTTGTCCAGAATGACTACGGCTTCCTGACCTGCGCTGATGCTGTCCACGGCTTTGCCGTCAACAAATAGGGCGGTCACTTTGCCGGTCAGTTCCAGCGCCTCATAGCCTTTGAATTCAGACGCACTATCAACGCGGATCATCGCGTTGTAGTCTGCACCGAAACCGCTGGACTCGCGCGCACGACGGCGCTGCTCTTCCATCGCGGCTTCGAAGCCCGCTTCGTCAACTTTGATGTTACGCTCGCGGCAAACGTCCGCAGTCAGGTCAACCGGGAAGCCGTAGGTGTCGTACAGGCGGAAAGCGGTTTCGCCGTCCAGGGTATCGCCCTTAAGCTTCGCCAGCTCTTCGTCCAGCAGCGCCAGACCGCGCTCCAGCGTACGGGCAAACTGCTCTTCTTCGGTTTTCAAAACCTGCTCAACCTGCGCCTGCTGGCGTTTCAGCTCGTCACCCGCTGACCCCATCACGCCAATCAGTGGCCCAACGAGTTTATAGAAGAAGGTGTCCTTCGCGCCCAGCATGTTGCCGTGACGAATAGCACGACGAATGATACGACGCAGCACGTAGCCACGGTTTTCATTCGACGGGATAACGCCGTCGGCAATCAGGAACGCGCAGGAACGAATGTGGTCTGCGATAACGCGCAGCGATTTGTTGTTCAGATCGGTCGCGCCGGTGACTTCGGCAACGGCTTTGATCAGGGTGCTGAACAAGTCAATCTCATAGTTGGAGTTAACGTGCTGCAGTACCGCGGCAATACGCTCCAGACCCATACCGGTATCAACGGAAGGCTTCGGCAGCGGCTCCATGGTACCGTCGGCCTGACGGTTGAACTGCATGAAGACGATATTCCAGATCTCAATGTAGCGATCGCCGTCTTCTTCCGGGCTGCCTGGAGGGCCACCCCAGATGTGGTCGCCGTGATCGTAGAAGATCTCGGTGCACGGACCGCAAGGACCGGTGTCACCCATCTGCCAGAAGTTGTCAGACGCGTATGGCGCGCCTTTGTTATCACCGATGCGAATGATACGCTCGCGCGGGATACCGACCTCTTTTTCCCAGATTTCGTAGGCTTCGTCATCGGTTTCATAGACGGTAACCCACAGACGCTCTTTCGGCAGGTTGAACCAGTTTTCACCGGTCAGCAGTTCCCACGCGTATTGAATGGCATCGTGTTTGAAGTAGTCGCCGAAGCTGAAGTTACCCAGCATTTCGAAGAAGGTGTGGTGACGCGCGGTGTAACCGACGTTTTCCAGGTCGTTGTGTTTACCGCCCGCACGCACGCAACGCTGTGAGGTTGTGGCGCGGGAATAATTACGCTTGTCGAGACCAAGGAACACATCCTTGAACTGGTTCATCCCGGCGTTGGTAAACAGCAGAGTCGGATCGTTGTTCGGTACCAGGGAGCTGCTGGCAACAACCTGGTGTCCCTTACTATGGAAAAAATCGAGAAACGCCTGACGGATCTCAGCGGTGCTCTTGCTCATAATTATCCTGAAATCAAGCTAACGAAATGTCGTAGCCAGCCTGTATCGGTAAACCGTTGGACAGACCAGCTACTGGAAAAAGTGGGAATAAGATAAGTTTTCTTTAGTGGGAAGTAAAATCCCGCATGCGTTCAATCGGCAAAATTACGCCAGATATCCTGAATATCTTCCATCAGGAAGCCGCGGTAGAGCAAAAAGCGCTGGATTTTGACTTTTTCTGAAAATTCACGCGGCAGCGGTTCGCCGTACTTGCGAATCGCCTGCTCTTTTGCCAGCTCGCACCATTCAATGTCGCACTCGCGCATCGCTTTTTCGATGGACTCCCGGGCCACCCCTTTCTGGTTCAGCTCCTGCCGGATGCGCGCAGGGCCGTAGCCCTTGCGGCCGCGGCTGGCGAGAAAGCGGGAAGCAAAGCGATCGTCGTCCAGGTAATGATGCTCATAGCACCAGGCCACCACGCGGTCGTAGTCTTCCGCCGTGGCATCAATCTCTTCCGGCCCGTTTTTACTCATCACCGGAGCCGACAGCTTCCGCCGCAGCTCCTGCTCACTGTGGTCACGCACGGCCAGGATGCGCACCGCACGATCCAGCAAGCGCGCGTAGGCGGGTCGGCGTGATGTCGGTTCACTCATAAAAAACCTGTAGAATCAGAAATGCAAAAAGGGCCGCATCAGCAGCCCTTCATCTTTACACGAGAGACTTAAAAGTCTTCGTTGGTTTCTTCAGCATCCGCAGCATCGACTACGAAATCAGGTTTGGAGTCCTGGTTGTTCAGCAGAAGCTCGCGCACCTTCTTCTCAATCTCTTTCGCCGCAGCCGGGTTCTCTTTCAGCCAGGAGATAGCATTCGCTTTACCCTGACCAATCTTGTCACCGTTGTAGCTGTACCAGGCGCCCGCTTTTTCAATCAGCTTCTCTTTCACGCCCAGGTCAACCAGTTCACCGTAGAAGTTGATCCCTTCACCGTAGAGGATCTGGAACTCAGCCTGTTTGAACGGTGCAGCGATTTTGTTCTTCACCACCTTCACGCGGGTTTCGCTACCGACGACGTTTTCACCCTCTTTCACCGCACCGATACGGCGGATATCCAGACGGACAGACGCGTAGAATTTCAGGGCGTTACCACCGGTTGTGGTTTCCGGGTTACCGAACATCACACCAATTTTCATACGGATCTGGTTGATGAAGATCAGCAGCGTGTTGGACTGCTTCAGGTTACCGGCCAGCTTACGCATCGCCTGGCTCATCATACGTGCCGCGAGGCCCATGTGAGAGTCGCCGATTTCACCTTCGATTTCCGCTTTTGGCGTCAGTGCGGCAACGGAGTCAACAACGATAACGTCAACCGCACCGGAGCGCGCCAGCGCGTCACAAATTTCCAGCGCCTGCTCACCGGTGTCCGGCTGAGAACAGAGCAGGTTGTCGATGTCCACGCCCAGCTTACGCGCATAAACAGGATCCAGCGCGTGCTCGGCATCGATGAACGCACAGGTTTTACCTTCGCGCTGTGCCGCAGCAATCACCTGCAGCGTCAGGGTAGTTTTACCGGAGGATTCTGGCCCGTAGATCTCTACGATACGGCCCATTGGCAGGCCGCCCGCGCCCAGCGCGATATCCAGAGAAAGCGAACCGGTGGAGATCGTTTCCACATCCATGGTACGGTCTTCACCCAGGCGCATGATGGAGCCTTTACCGAATTGCTTTTCGATCTGGCCCAGTGCTGCCGCCAACGCTTTCTGTTTGTTTTCGTCGATAGCCATTATTACTCCTGTCATGCCGGGAGAAGCGACTGTGCTTCACCGTGGATTTCTGTTCTGTTGGTGCAATTATACTGTATGGTCATACAGTATCAAGTGTTTTGTAGAAATTGTTGCCAGAGCGTTTTTAACGCATATTCCGTTGCCTGACGGCGCACGCTTTCGCGATCGCCGCTGAAGCACTCCCGGCGGGTGATCCCTTCCCCTTTAGACGTGGCAAACCCAAACCAGACGGTGCCAACAGGCTTCACGTCGCTGCCGCCGTCCGGCCCCGCGATGCCGCTAATGGAAATCGCGTAATCTGCCCGCGCCGCCTTGAGCGCGCCAATGGCCATTTCAATGACCACCGGTTCACTGACCGCGCCATGCTGTTCCAGCGTGGCTTCTCGCACGCCAATCATTTGTGCCTTAGCTTCGTTACTGTAGGTCACAAAACCGCGTTCAAACCAGGCGGAACTGCCGGCAATATCGGTAATCACTTTCGCCACCCAGCCGCCGGTGCAGGATTCCGCGGTGGTCATTGTCGCCCCACGCTGCTTAAGCGCCAGGCCAACGATCTCGCTAAGCTGCATCAATTCATGGTCAGTCATTCTCGCTCCAGGCATCAGAAAAACGTGCTGCACAAGATAGCACTTTCTCGTCAGATGTGGGGATACGCTTCAGGTTTTACGAGGGGGCTTCAGAAAAAAGCCGGTGCAAACGCACCGGCCGTGGAAGAGGTTATTTCATGCTGTCGGCGAGCGTATTCACGTTGTGGCGGAACGCCTTGACGTAGGTGTCTGCCACGCCGCCTTTTGCTGACAAGGCCTCCGGGTAAAGTTCTCCCCCTGGCTGCGCGCCCGTCGCCGAGGCAATCTGCTTCACCAGACGCGGATCGAGCTGGTTTTCCATAAACCAGGTTTTTACGCCGTCGGCTTTAATCTGATTGATGATCTCAGCAACCTGCGCCGCGCTGGCCTCGCTCTCTGAAGAGAGTCCTTGAGGTGCCATGAAGGTTACGCCATAAGCGCGGCTGAAATAGCCGAAGGCGTCATGGCTGGTCAGCACCTTGCGCTTCGCCTGCGGGATCTGGCTAAAGCGCGTTTTGGCCCAGCTATCCAGCTGGTTGAGCTGCGTGATATAGGGTTTACCGGAGGCTTCCAGCGCGGCTTTGTCCTGCGGATCGGCTTTCACCAGCCCGTTCAGAATATTTTGTGCATATAACGCCCCGTTCGCCGCGCTGTTCCACGCGTGCGGATCGGTCACGGTCTTTCCATCTTCCTCAAGCGTGTGCGTTTTCACGCCTGTTGAGGCGATGACCAGTTGCCCTTTGAACCCGGAGGCTTTCACCAGGCGGTCAAGCCAGCCCTCCAGCCCCAGACCGTTCACCACCACCACATCGGCCTTGCTCAGCGCCGCGCTGTCCTTCGGCGACGGTTCGAAGGTATGCGGATCGCCGTCCGGCCCCACCAGCGTCGTCACCTTCACATGATCGCCGCCCACCTCCTTGGTGATATCCCCCAGTATCGAGAAGCTGGTGACCACATTCAGCGTTTTCGCCATCACGCCCTGCGACATCATCCCCAGCGCGAGCGCCACTGCCACTACTAGTCCTGTACGTTTCATCGTTTCCCCTTGCGTTAAAAATACGCCCGCAGACTGCCAGCGAGCCTGCTTCGCGTACCCAATAAAATGGAAATAAAGAACAGCGCGCTGGCGGTGAGCACAATGGATGGCCCGGCCGGGAGACTCATCGCCCAGGAGAGGCTCAACCCCAGCCATGCGCAGACAATACCGCTGATGCCCGCCATCAGGAGTAACGCCGGTAGCGTGCGTACCCAGCAGCGTGCCGCCACGGCTGGCAGCATCATCAGCCCGACGGCCATCAGCGTGCCGAGCACCTGAAAACCGGCCACCAGGTTAAGAACCAGCAGCGCCAGAAACAGTCCGTGCAGCAGGCCGGGCAGCCAGCGGGCGTTCACCTGTAGCCAGGCGGTGTCAAACGCTTCGGTAACCAGGCCGCGATAAAACATCGCCAGCACGATAAGAGTGAACATGCACACGCCCGTGACAAACAGCGCGGCGTCGTTGTCCACGGCGAGGATAGAGCCAAACAGTAAATGCAGCAGATCGACATTCGACCCACGAAGCGATACCAGCGTGACCCCCAGCGCCAGTGAGCCAAGATAAAATCCGGCAAAGCTGGCATCTTCCTTAAGCGGCGTGCGTCGGCTGACCAGACCGGCCAGCAGCGCCACGGTAATGCCCGCGACAAAACCGCCGATACTCATTGCCAGCAGCGACAGGCCGCTGAGCAGGTATCCCACGGCGACGCCCGGCAAAATAGCGTGAGAAAGGGCATCGCCCATCAGGCTCATCCGGCGCAGTTGGAGGAATACGCCGAGCGCGGTGGTGCTGATAGAAAGCGCCAGGCAAACCACCAGCGCGCGGCGCATAAAGCCGTACTCGATGAACGGCTGGAAGAATGTGTGCCAGATCATGCCACCCTCACCCGCTCGGTTTTCCACTGAGGCACATCAGCATCCAGCCGCAACGTCTGCGGGAAGTGGCGCGACACGCGCTCGCTGTCGTGCAGTACCGCGAGCAGCGTTTGCCCCTGCATATACATCTCCAGCATTACATCCATCAGCACGTTACAGGTGGCTTCATCGATGCCGGTAAAGGGCTCGTCCAGCATCACCAGCGGCGCCTGCTGTACCAGGACGCGGGCAAACAGCATGCGCTGGAACTGGCCGCCGGAGAGCTCATCAATGGTGGATGATGCCATGGATTCCAGCCCGACCCGCTCAAGCGCGCTGGCAATACGCAACCGCGTTTCGCGACGAAACCCGGAAAGCAGCGAAATGCCCGGCCAGCAGCCCATGCTGACGACATCGCGCACGGTCAGCGGAAACTGCGCCTCCAGCGCGTGACGCTGTGCCAGCCAGCCAATCACCGGGCGCTTCCCCTGCCAGCGAAAACCGCCGCTTACGGGTGGGATAAAACCGGCGAGCGTTTTCAGCAGCGTGGATTTGCCGCAGCCGTTGGCCCCAACAATGGCGGTCATGCTGCCGCGTTCAATGACGCCCGAAAGCGCGCGCATGACGGGCTGGTGGTCGTAACCCGCAACCAGTTCATTCATCACGATCATGGCAATGCCACCGCCCAGCGCACGGCCAGGCCGAGAAAGACGATAAGCACCAGCGCCAGCAAAAGCCGAACCGGCGCAGAAAGAGAGAAAAGGGACGTTGACATCTCGGCACCAATTTAAATGTTATAACATAACAATAATGAAAGGTGATTAGGATGTAAATGGCAGGTTTGAAAAGGGAGTGTGGCGAAATGTTTCTGCAAAACGCCCTCTCCCATGGGAGAGGGCAACAGGCCGCACCGTGCGCGCAGCCATGCCGGGTGGCGGCGTTGCCTTACCCGGCCTACCCGTCGGGGTAACTTACTGACTAAACGGTGACGCCGCCGGCACGCGGGCCTGCGATACCGCCAGCCCCAGCTGCCACACGGCCATCGCATAGTGGGTGCTGTGGTTATAGCGGGTGATGGTGTAGAAGTTCGGCAGCCCGTACCAGTACTGATAGCCCGTTCCGACATCGAGACGCAGCAGACTCGCCTGCTGTGCATTGCCCAGCGGCTGCGTTGGCGTTAGGCCTGCCGCGGACAGCTGCGAAATGCTGTAGTTGGTTTTGAAGCCGTTTTCCAGCCCCGGCGCCTGACCGTTCGCCTGTACCGCCACCTGGCCGCCCGGCACCCAGCCGTGCGCTTTGAAGTAGTTCGCCACGCTGCCGATGGCATCCACCGGATCCCACAGGTTGATATGGCCATCTCCGTTAAAGTCGACGGCATACTGCTTATAGGACGACGGCATAAACTGGCCGTAGCCCATCGCGCCGGCAAACGACCCTTTCAGATCGAGCGGATCGTCCTGCTCGTTGCGCGCCATCAGCAGGAAGGTTTCCAGCTCGGAAGAGAAATACTCCGCGCGGCGCGGGTAGTTAAAGGAGAGCGTCGCCAGCGCATCCAGAATGCGGGTTTTGCCCATCACGCGGCCCCAGCGGGTTTCCACGCCGATAATCCCGACGATAATTTCAGGCGGCACGCCGTACACCTGCCACGCGCGGTTAAGCGCATCTTCATACTGATTCCAGAACGCCACGCCGTTTTGCACGTTGTCCGGGGTAATGAACTGTTTGCGATAGCGCAGCCACGCCCCATTTGGCCCGCTCGGCACCTGGGCCGTCGGCGCCTGTCTGTCCATCAGGCGCAGCACGTAGTCCAGACGCTTGGCCTGAGACAAAATTTCGTGCAGCTGCTGTCTGTCAAAGCCGTGCTTGCTCACCATTTTATCGATGAACTGCTCGGCCGCCGGGTTATTCGCGAAGTCGCCGCCCATCTGCATCATATTGTGCTGCGGCTCCAGCAGGAATCCTCCGGAAGGCGCGCCCGCCGTTTGCTGAACGGCTTCGGTCTTAGGTTTGCTACTACAGGCAGACAGCAGAATAAGCGCAGGCAACAGCGCTGCATAACGACGCTTGAACATGAGACATCCATTTAACGGGTTCGATAAGAACCCAGTATGGTAAAGCATCCGCAACACCTCAAGGAAGCGGTACGCACCTCCCCAACGCAAATCCATGCTTTTTTCCCCCGAAAATCATTCACCACGTCAATTATCTTTCAAAATAATCCATTTTTCTTTCATTGTGAGATCTAACTAACACTTTAAAACCTTTCAAAGTGATTATTATTAGCCACAGATAGACAAAAACAAACGCCCTACAGGAGAGAAGAATGATAGAAACCATCACCCACGGCGCCGAGTGGTTCATCGGGCTGTTTCAGAAAGGCGGGGAAGTGTTCACCGGCATGGTGACCGGGATCCTGCCCCTGCTGATCAGCCTGCTGGTGATCATGAACGCGCTGATTAACTTTATCGGCCAGCAGCGCATTGAGCGCTTCGCCCAGCGCTGCGCCGGAAACCCGCTGTCCCGCTACCTGATACTGCCCTTTATCGGCACCTTCGTGTTCTGCAACCCGATGACCTTAAGCCTCGGCCGCTTTATGCCAGAGAAGTACAAGCCGAGCTATTACGCCGCCGCCTCGTACAGCTGCCACTCCATGAACGGCCTGTTCCCGCACATCAACCCCGGCGAGCTGTTCGTTTATCTCGGGATCGCCAGCGGCCTTACCACGCTTGGCCTGCCGCTCGGCCCGCTGGCGGTGAGCTACCTGCTGGTCGGTCTGGTGACCAACTTCTTCCGCGGCTGGGTGACCGACCTCACCACCGCTATTTTCGAGAAAAAAATGGGCATCCAGCTTGAACAGAAAGTCCATCTTTCAGGAGCAACAGCATGAACCGGATCCGCATTGAGAAAGGCACGGGCGGCTGGGGCGGCCCGCTGGAGTTCGACGCCACCGAAGGCAAAAAGATTGTGTACATCACCGCGGGCACGCGCCCGGCGATCGTCGACACGTTGCGCGATCTGACCGGCTGGGAAGCGGTCGACGGCTTCAAGGAAGGCGAACCGCCGGAAGCGGAAATTGGCGTGGCGGTGATCGACTGCGGCGGCACGCTGCGCTGCGGCATCTATCCGAAGCGCCGCATTCCGACGGTAAATATTCACTCCACCGGGAAATCCGGCCCGCTGGCGCAGTACATCCTCGAAGACATTTATGTCTCAGGCGTGAAGGAAGACAACATCACCCTGGTAAAGGGGACGTCTGCACCGCAAAAAGCGGCCCCGCGCGAGTACGACACCAGTAAGAAAATCACCGAGCAGAGCGACGGCCTGCTGGCGAAGGTCGGGATGGGGATGGGGTCCGCCGTGGCGGTGCTGTTCCAGTCCGGGCGCGACACCATCGACACGGTGCTGAAGACCATTCTGCCGTTTATGGCGTTCGTCTCGGCGCTGATCGGCATCATCATGGCCTCCGGCCTGGGCGACTGGATTGCCCACGGCCTCGCCCCGCTCGCCAGCCACCCGCTCGGGCTGGTCACGCTGGCGCTGATCTGCTCCTTCCCGCTGCTGTCGCCGTTCCTCGGCCCGGGCGCGGTGATTGCTCAGGTTATCGGCGTGCTGATTGGCGTGCAGATTGGTCTGGGGAATATTCCTCCGCACCTCGCCCTGCCCGCCCTGTTTGCCATTAACGCCCAGGCAGCGTGCGACTTTATCCCCGTGGGGCTGTCGCTGGCGGAAGCACGCCAGGACACCGTGCGCGTGGGCGTGCCGTCCGTGCTGGTCAGCCGCTTCCTGACGGGGGCGCCGACGGTGCTGATTGCCTGGTTTGTCTCCGGCTTTATTTATCAATAAGAGGTTCCTGCCATGACCGTGATTTACCAGACCACCATTACCCGCATCGGCCAGAGCGCGGCGGATGCGCTGAGCGACCAGATGCTGATCACCTTTCGCGAAGGGGCGCCTGCGGATATCGAAGAGTTTTGCTTCATCCACTGCCACGGCGAGCTGAACGGTGAGCTAAAGGCCGGGAGCCAGCTGGAGCTGGGCGAGGCGCGCTATGCCGTGACCGCCGTCGGCGACGTCGCTGAACAAAACCTGCGCGAGCTGGGCCACATCACCCTGCGTTTCGACGGCCAGCCGCAGGCGGAGTATCCCGGCACGGTTCACGTAGCGGGCCCGGTTCCGCAGGCTGTCACCCCAGGCTGCACGTTAAAATTTGTTGCGTAATTAAGGAGATAGACATGAGTCAGGTTGCCGTTGTCATTGGTGGGGGACAAACCTTAGGCGAGTTCCTCTGCCGTGGGCTTGCCGCTGAGGGTTACCGCGTGGCGGTAGTGGATATTCAGAGTGAAAAGGCCGCCCGCGTGGCGGACACCATCAACACCGAGTTTGGTGAAGGAATGGCGTACGGGTTTGGCGCCGACGCCACCAGCGAACAGAGCGTGATGGCGCTCGCGCGCGGCGTGGACGACATTTTTGGGCGTACCGACCTGCTGGTTTACAGCGCCGGCATTGCGAAAGCGGCCTTTATCAGCGACTTCGAGCTGGGGGATTTTGACCGCTCGCTGCAGGTCAATCTGGTGGGCTATTTCCTCTGCGCCCGCGAGTTTTCCCGTCTGATGATCCGCGACGGCATTCAGGGGCGCATCATTCAGATCAACTCAAAATCGGGGAAAGTGGGCAGCAAGCACAACTCCGGCTACAGCGCGGCGAAGTTTGGCGGCGTGGGGCTGACGCAGTCTCTGGCGCTGGATCTGGCCGAATACGGCATTACCGTCCACTCGCTGATGCTGGGCAATCTGCTGAAATCGCCGATGTTCCAGTCCCTGCTGCCGCAGTACGCCACCAAGCTCGGCATTAAAGCGGAAGAAGTGGAGCAGTACTACATCGATAAAGTGCCGCTCAAGCGCGGGTGCGACTATCAGGACGTGCTGAATATGCTGCTGTTTTACGCCAGCCCGAAAGCCTCGTACTGCACCGGACAGTCGATTAACGTCACCGGTGGGCAGGTGATGTTCTGAGTTCATTCCCCGGTGGCGCTGCGCTTACCGGGGCTACAATCCCCGTAGGCCGGGTAAGGCGCAGCCGCCACCCGGCAATTAAAGGAGCCGATATGGTCACCGCACTCATTACCGTCGCCGCCCTCGCCTGGATCTGCCAGATGGCGTTTGGCGGCTGGCAAATCCATCGGTTTAACCGCGCGTTTGACGCCCTGTGCCAGAAAGGCCGCGTGGGCGTCGGGCGTTCCGGTGGACGTTTCAAGCCGCGGGTCGTCGTCGCTGTTGCGCTGGATGAAAACAATAAGGTCTGCGATTCCCTCATCATGCGCGGCATGACCGTCTTTGCCCGTCCGGTGAAAATCCAGGCAATCAACGGCATTTCGCTGCAGGAATTGCAGCCCGATGTGATCTTTCCCCATGATCCACTTTGTCAGAATGCACTATCATTAGCGCTTAATCTGAAACATGGATAATTTCGTTGTGAAAGATATAGACTTGCGAAATTATCATTTCGCAACCTAAGGAACGAAGCGCCTATGAAACCTCGTCAGCGGCAGGCGGCCATTCTTGAGCATCTGCAAAAGCAGGGAAAATGCTCGGTGGAGGATCTGGCCCACTACTTTGACACCACCGGCACGACGATACGCAAGGACCTCGTATTGCTCGAAAACTCTGGCGCCGTCATTCGAACCTACGGCGGCGTGGTGCTCAATAAAGACGAAGCGGACCCGCCTATCGACCACAAAACGCTGATCAATACCCACCAGAAAGCGCTGATTGCCGAAGCCGCCGTAAAATTTATCCACGATGGCGACTCGATCATTCTGGATGCAGGCAGTACCGTCCTGCAGATGATCCCCCTGCTCAGCCGCTTTAACAACATCACGGTGATGACCAACAGCCTGCACATCGTCAACGCCCTGTCGGAGAACGACTGCGAGCAGACCATCCTGATGCCCGGCGGCACCTTCCGTAAAAAATCCGCGTCGTTCCACGGGCAGCTGGCGGAGAACGCCTTCGACCACTTCAGCTTCGATAAACTGTTTATGGGTACCGACGGCATCGACCTGAACGCGGGCGTCACGACGTTTAACGAGGTGTTCAGCGTCAGTAAAGCCATGTGCAACGCCGCGCGGGAAGTGATTCTGATGGCAGACTCGTCTAAGTTTGGCCGCAAAAGCCCCAACATTGTCTGTAGCCTTGAAAGCGTCGACAAGCTGATTACCGACGCGGGTATCGACCCGGCGTTCAAAAAAGCGCTGGAAGAGAAAGGCATCGACGTGATCGTAACCGGAGAGAGAGATGAGTGATTTTCTGTTAGAAACGGGCCGCCAGACGCTAATGCTGGAGCTGCAGGAAGCCAGCCGCCTGCCGGAACGTCTGGGCGAGGATTTTGTCCGCGCGGCCAACACCATTATCCACTGCGAAGGCAAAGTGATCGTGGCGGGCATCGGTAAATCCGGCCATATCGGCAAAAAGATTGCCGCGACGCTGGCCAGCACCGGCACCCCGGCGTTCTTCGTGCACCCTGCCGAAGCGCTGCACGGCGATCTGGGAATGATTGAAAGCCGCGACGTGATGCTGTTTATCTCCTACTCCGGTTCGGCGAAAGAGCTGGACCTGATTATTCCACGCCTGCAGGAAAAATCGGTCGCCCTGCTGGCGATGACCGGGAAATCCCGCTCGCCCCTGGCGCTGGCCGCCAAGGCAACGCTGGATATTTCCGTTGAGCGTGAAGCCTGTCCGATGCACCTCGCCCCCACCTCCAGCACCGTGAATACCCTGATGATGGGCGACGCGCTGGCGATGGCGGTGATGCAGGCGCGCGGGTTTAACGAAGAAGATTTCGCCCGCTCGCATCCGGCGGGGGCGCTCGGGGCGCGCCTGCTCAACAAGGTCCACCACCTGATGCGCACAGAAGATGCGATTCCACAGGTCAAACTCAATACCAGCGTCATGGACGCGATGCTGGAGCTCAGCCGCACCGGTCTGGGGCTGGTGGCGGTGTGCGACGACGACGGGTACGTCAAAGGCGTGTTCACCGACGGCGACCTGCGCCGCTGGCTGGTGGGCGGTGGCAAACTGGAAACCAAAGTGTCGGACGCCATGACCCAGGGCGGGCTGACGCTGAACGCCGAGAGCCGCGCCATTGAAGCCAAAGAGGTGCTGATGAAGCGCAAAATCACCGCCGCACCGGTGGTGGATGACACCGGCAGGCTGTGCGGTGCCATCAACCTGCAGGATTTCTATCAGGCCGGGATTATCTAACCCTTCAGCCCGAGACGCTTCGCCAGCCGGTGCAGGTTGGCGACGTCCATCTCCAGCGCTCGGGCGCACGCCGCCCAGTTGCGGTTATTCTGCTCCAGCGCGCGGGTAATCATCTGACGCTGAAACGCCTCTGTCGCGTCACGCAGATTTTCATGCGCTCTCTCTGGTACAGCCTGCGCAATAGACGAAATTTCATCATGCTGCGCAAAATGCCGGGCATGTATAACCACTTCATCACCCGAACGCGTCGCTCGCGCCAGCACCACCGCGCGGTGAATCGCGTGTTCCAGCTCGCGCACGTTGCCCGGCCAGCCGTAGCTCAGCAGATGCGATCTCGCCCCCGGGCTTAACACCACGCGGGAAAGCCCCATCCTGAGACGGCACTGTTCGCAGAAATAGCCCGCCAGCAGCACCACGTCGTCCCCGCGCTCGCGCAGCGGCGGCACGGTAAGCGGGAACACGCTCAGGCGGTGGAACAGGTCGGCGCGGAAGTTTCCGTCCAGCACCGCTTCACGCAGGTCGCGGTTCGTCGCCGCCAGCACGCGAACGTCCACTCTGTGACTGCGGTCGTCCCCCACGCGCTGGATATCGCCGTACTGCAATACGCGCAGGAGTTTGGCCTGGAGCGACAGGGAAAGCTCGCCAATTTCATCCAGAAACAGCGTGCCGTTATCGGCCATTTCGAACTTGCCGCTGCGGTTGCTGATGGCGCCGGTAAACGCCCCTTTGACGTGGCCAAACAATTCGCTTTCCGCCACGCTTTCCGGCAGCGCGGCGCAGTTGAGGTACACCAGCGGACTGACCGCGCGCGGCGACGCTTCGTGAATCGACTTCGCCACCAGCTCCTTGCCGGTGCCGGTCTCCCCGAAGATCAGCACGTTCAAATCGGACGCGGCAACAATCTCAATCTCTTTTTTGAGCTGCGCCATGCCCGGCGAGAGGCCAATCATCTCCGTGTGCGTCACCTGCTCAAACGCCGCCGGGCTGCCGGGAGAAATATTCTGACTCTCCAGCTGTTCAATCAGCAGCGCATTGTTCAGCGCCCCGGCGGCCAGGGCGGCAATCAGGCGAAGCTCCTCATCGCTGAAGGTATCGAACTGGTCCGGCGACAGGCCGTCGAGGGTCAGCGCCCCAATCAGATTCTGCCCGGCAAACAGCGGCAGGCCGATACAGGCGTGCACCTTCAGGCTCTCCTGGCCTGGAATCAGCCCGTCGTACGGGTCGGGCAGATCGCTGTCCGCCGGGAAACGCACCACGTCACCCGCGCGGGCGATGGTCTCCAGACGCGGATGGCCTTCAAGGGTAAAGCGCCGCCCGAGCACGTCCTTCGCCAGGCCGTCGATGGCCAGGGGAATAAACTGCCGCCCCTCGTAGCGCAGCAGCGCCGAGGCGTCGCACGCCAGCACGTGGCGCAGCGTGGAGATCAGCCGCTGGAAGCGGTCCTGATGACCAATACCGGTTTGCAGTTCAATGGCGATTTTCGCCAGCACGTCTACGGAAAAGCTCATCTCTGCCTCGCTGTCATTTTGACAATGCATGTTGTCATAGTGACACTGTTTTTAATAGTCATAATGACTACCCATTTCGGATCGTCAAAGTATTAACCTATAAAAATCAATATGTTAAAAGTTGGCACGCGGCTTGATATAAGCAAACCATCCTATTTGAAAAACGCGATATTACGCTGAGGTTTGCTATGTCTATTCTGGTTAAAAATAACATTCATTGGGTGGGTCAACGTGACTGGGAAGTGCGCGATTTCCACGGGACGGAATATAAAACGCTGCGCGGCAGCAGCTACAACAGCTATCTCATTCGTGAAGGTAAAAATGTGCTGATCGATACCGTCGATCACAAGTTCAGCCGCGAGTTCGTGCAGAACCTGCGCGGCGAAATCGATCTGAACGCCATCGACTACATCATCATCAACCACGCGGAGGAGGATCACGCCGGGGCCCTGACCGAGCTGATGTCGTATATTCCGGACACTCCGATCTACTGCACCACCAACGCCATCGACTCGATCAACGGCCACCACCACCATCCGGAGTGGAACTTCCACATCGTGAAAACCGGCGACGCGCTGGATATCGGCAACGGCAAGCAGCTGATCTTCGTGGAAACGCCCATGCTGCACTGGCCGGACAGCATGATGACCTACATGACCGGCGACGCGGTGCTGTTCAGCAACGACGCCTTCGGCCAGCACTACTGCGATGAACGTCTGTTCAACGACGAGGTGGATCAGACCGAGCTGTTCGAACAGTGCCAGCGCTACTACGCCAATATCCTGACTCCGTTCAGCCGTCTGGTGACGCCTAAAATCACCGAGATCCTCGGCTTTAACCTGCCGGTGGAGATGATTGCCACCTCCCACGGCGTGGTGTGGCGTGAAAACCCCACCCAGATCGTGGAGCTGTACCTGAAGTGGGCGGCGGATTATCAGGAAGATCGCATCACGATCTTCTACGACACCATGTCCAACAACACCCGCATGATGGCGGACGCCATTGCCCAGGGCATCAACGAGGTGGACCCGAACGTGGCGGTGAAAATCTTCAACGTGGCGCGCAGCGATAAAAACGAGATCCTCACCAACGTCTTCCGCTCCAAGGGCGTGCTGGTGGGCACCTCCACCATGAACAACGTGATGATGCCGAAGATTGCCGGTCTGGTCGAAGAGATGACCGGCCTGCGTTTTCGCAACAAGCGCGCCAGCGCCTTTGGCTCCCACGGCTGGAGCGGCGGCGCGGTCGACCGCCTTTCCACCCGTTTACAGGATGCAGGGTTTGAGATGTCGATGAGCCTGAAAGCGAAATGGCGGCCGGATATCGACGCCCTGGAAATCTGCCGCCAGCACGGCCGCGACATTGCCCGTCAGTGGGCGCTCGCACCGCTGCCGGAAACCGCCCCCGCTGCGGCGGTTGCGCCGGAAGCCGTAGCTGAAGCCGCCGCTACCGACCTCGGTCCTTGCATGCAGTGCAGCGTGTGCCAGTGGATTTACGACCCGGAACGGGGCGAGCCGCTGCAGGATGTCGCGCCGGGCACGCCGTGGAGCGAGGTGCCGGACACCTTCCTCTGCCCGGAATGTTCCCTCGGGAAAGACGTTTTTGATGAACTGGCAACGGAGGCAAAATGAGCCACGGTATCGTCATTATCGGCTCGGGCTTTGCCGCCCGCCAGCTGGTGAAAAATATCCGCAAGCAGGACGCTAACGTGCCGTTGACGCTGATCGCCGCCGACAGCATGGACGAGTACAACAAGCCTGATTTAAGCCACGTCATTAGCCAGAACCAGCGCGCCGACGATCTCACCCGCCAGACGGCGGGGGCGTTCGCAGAACAGTTTAACCTGCGTCTGTTTCCGTACACCTGGGTCACCGATATCGACGCCAACGCCCGTCTGGTGAAAGCGAAAGATAAAACCTGGCAGTACGACAAGCTGGTGCTGGCCACGGGTGCCTCTGCGTTTGTGCCGCCGGTTGAGGGCCGCGAGCTGATGGTCACGCTCAACAGCCAGCAGGCGTATCAGGCGAGCGAAACGGAGCTTCGCGACGCCACGCGGGTGATGATTGTCGGCGGCGGGCTGATCGGTACCGAGCTGGCGATGGATTTCTGCCGTGCGGGAAAATCCGTGACCCTGGTCGACCACGCGGCGAGCATTCTGTCGGCGCTGATGCCCGCTGAAGTGAGCTGCCGCTTACAGCATCGTCTGACCGACATGGGCGTGCATCTGCTGCTGAAATCGCAGCTGCAGAGCCTGAGCAAAACCGGCAGCGGCATACGTGCAACGCTCGACCGCAGCCGCAGCGTGGAGGTGGATGTGGTGATTGCGGCGACGGGGCTGCGCCCGGAAACGGCGCTGGCGCACCGCGCAGGCGCCGAAATCAACCGCGGCGTAAAGGTTAACAGCTACCTGCAAACCACCCAGCCGGACATGTATGCCCTGGGCGACTGCGCGGAAATTAACGGCCAGGTGCTGCCGTTCCTGCAACCGATTCAGTTAAGCGCCATGTGCCTGGCGAAAAACCTGCTCGGGGGCAACGCTCCGGTGAAATTACCCGCCATGCTGGTGAAGGTAAAAACGCCGGAAGTGCCGCTGCATCTTGCAGGCGAAACGCAGCGTCAGGATCTGGACTGGCAGATTGCCCTTTCGCCGCAGGGCATGGTGGCGCGCGGCACCGATACCGACGGTCAGATGCGCGCCTTTGTCGTCAGTGAGGACAGGATGAAAGAGGCCTTCGCCCTGCTGAAATCGCTCCCTGCTTAACCCTCCTGTTGCCGGGTGGCGCTCCGCTTACCCGGCCTACATGCAGACCCGTGCAAGCGGAGCGCCACCGGACTGGGTCGTTCAGGAACGTACCACCAGCGCGTCGTAGCCGCGCCAGCGGTAATTCGCCATGGAGATCAGCCAGCAGGCGACAAACAGACCCACGACGACAAATCCGGCGTTGCCCAGATTGTCGTTCACCGCGCCAATCAGATCCCAGAGGCCGCCGCTGAGGGCAAATTTATCCATCAGCAGACCCAGCGCTTCCAGCCCGCCGATAAACAGCGCCACCACCACGGAGGTGCCGGTGATGGTCATGTTGTAGTAAAGCTTGCGCTGCGGTTTGTTAAACGCCCAGCCGTAGGCACCCACCATCAGCAGGTTGTCGAGGGTATCCACCAGCGCCATGCCGCTGGCGAAGAGTGCCGGGAAGATCATGATTGACCACACCGACATTCCGCTGGACGCGCTGGCGGCAGAGATCCCCAGCACGCCGATCTCGGTGGCCGTATCAAAGCCGAGACCAAACAGGAAACCGACCAGGTACATCTGCCAGCTTTTATTGACGAGGCGGAAGGTCTTGCCAAACAGCCAGTTCATTACCCCGCCCTGAGCCGGTAGCGTGATGTCGTCCTGCACCGGCCTGCCGCGTTTTAGCGCCTGAAAACTGCGCCAGACGCCGCGCAGGATCACCATATTCACCAGCGCCATCGCCAGCAGGAAGGTCGCGGAAACGGCGGTGCCTATCAGGCTGCCGGTTTCGTGGAACCACGCCATGTTCTTCTGAAACGCCGTGGCGGTGGCGGCGATGGCAATGGAGGCCAGCACCACGATGGTGGAGTGGCCCAGCGAGAACCACGCCCCCACGCCGGACGGGCGTTTGCCCTGCTGCATCATCTTACGCGTCACGGTATCAATGGCGGCAATGTGGTCAGCGTCCACCGCATGACGCAGTCCGTAGCACCACGCCAGCAGGCTTGCCGCCATCAGCGCCGTGCTGCCGCTAAAGGTGTGCCATGCCCATCCCCAGGCCAGCAGGTTTGCCATTACCAGAGCCAGCAGCAGAAGCGCGGCGCGAGGTTCATTGCGTAACAGTCGTAACATTTTAAGTCCTTTGTAAACATGACCGGGCAGCGGCGACCACCGCCTGCCCGAAGGAGATCGCTCCGTCACCTGCGGGCAGGCGCGAAGGAAAAAGAAGCGTAAAGTCAGAAAGATAATGACGCAGACGCGCGCGCATCAGACGGTTGTGCAATACCCCGCCGCTGAGGCAGATTGTCGACAGCGACAGGCGCCGGGCGTGAAACGCGGCGAGCTGCGCCAGCCCTTTTGCCAGCGCGTCGTGAAACGCCCAGGCGCGCGCGCAGGGCTCCGCCTGCCAGCTCAGCCACTGCTGCCAGAAAAGCGCGAGATTATCCGCGTCCAGCGTCACCGGATGGTCGACACCCGCGCACTGCGATGCCAGGGCTTCCAGCCGGCAGGCGGCCTCACCTTCCCAGGATTGGGTTTCGATACCCAGCGCGCAGGCGACTGCATCAAACAGGCGACCGCAGGACGAGGCCCGCGGCGCGTTGAGGCCACGCTGGATCGCCGTCGCCAGCAGCGGCCAGTTCTGGCGCTGTACCGCGTGGGTTTCCGGGTACTGCTGCCAGTCAGGCACAAACGCCAGGCAGTGGGCGAGCAGATTGCGCCACGGCTGCCGCGCCGCCAGATCGCCACCCGGCAGCGCAACGGCAGGCAGGCCACCCAGATGCGCGTATTCGAGATAGCTGACCCGCAGGCACTCTCCGCCCCACAGCGCGCTGTTTTCCCCCATGCCGATCCCGTCCAGCGTCAGGGCGATAACGTCTCCGCCCTCGCGCGGCCAGCCGTTTTCGGCCAGGCACGCCGCGGCGTGAGCGTGATGGTGGTGTACCTCTTCAAGGGGCAACGCCTGCGCCTGCGCCCACTGGCGAGCGCGATACCCCGGATGGGCATCGCACACCACGCGCGTCGGCTGAAAGGCGTAAATGTCCTGCATCACCGACAGCGCGGAACGCCACTGCGCTTCCACACCCTCGTCTCCGAGATCGCCAAAATGCTGGCTCAGCACCGCCTGGTTCCCACGCACCAGGCAGAAGGTGTTTTTCATCTCCGCCCCGGTGCACAGCATGGCGGGAATATTGTCGAACCCGGCAGGCAGCGTGATGGCATCCGGCACAAAACCGCGCGCGCGGCGCAGCATCGCACCGTCCCGATCCATCACCGAATCGTCCATCCGCTGCAGGATATCGCGGTTATGCAGCAGGAAGCCGTCCGCGATGCCGCTGAGCTCATCCAGCGCCTGGCGGTTGGTGACGGCAGGCGGTCTGCCGCTGAGGTTGCCGGAGGTCATCACCAGCGGGCGCTGACAGTCCATCATCAGAAGATGCTGCAGCGGGTTCGCAGGAAGCATGATGCCCACGGTATCCAGACCGGGCGCGATACCTTCCGGGAAGGCGGGCAGCCAGGCTTTTGGCGTGAGCACAATGGGTGCGGCGGGTGAGCGTAGCAGCGCCTGAACCGTCTCCGGCAGGTCATCCGCATGCGGGATCATTACCGCCAGCGGCTTCGACGGGCGCTGCTTGCGTGACCGAAGCGTCGCGACCGCCTGCGGGTTACGCGCATCGCAGACGAGGTGAAAGCCGCCCAGACCTTTAACCGCAACAATACCGCCGCTTTTCAGCATCGCTACCGCCGCGCGCAGCGCAGCCTCGCGCTCAGCGGTCATGTCGCCCGCACGCCACGCCAGCGCGGGTCCGCAGTCCGGGCAGGCGACCGGCTGGGCGTGAAAACGGCGGTCGGCAGGATTACGGTACTCTGCTTCACACGGCACACAGAGCGGGAACGGCGCCATTGCCGTGGCCGGGCGGTCGTAGGGCATGGCGCGGATAATGGTAAACCGCGGCCCGCAGTGGGTGCAGTTGATAAACGGATAGCGATAGCGGCGTTCGCGTGGGTCGCCCATCTCAGCCAGACACGCCGGGCATGTCGCGGCATCGGGGACAATCTGGGTGTCCATCGTCCCGCCTGCGCTGTGGCGGATGGTAAAGTCCTCCGGCACGTGCGCCCAGGTAAACGGCTGCGCTTCCACGCGATCAATGCGTGCCAGCGGCGGGCAGTCCTGATGCAGCCTCGCGGTAAAGGCCCCCCCATTACCCGCGAGGCGCACCAGCACGCCCTCTCCGTCATTGCAAACGTCACCGGTCAGCTGAAGCGCCTGCGCCAGCTGCCAGACGAAGGGACGAAACCCCACGCCCTGCACCTTGCCGCGCACCCGCAGCTGAACGCCGTTGCTGCTCATACGGTTCAGAACAGCAGTGATGACGAGGTGTCGAACGCCGCGCGACGGCGCTTTTCGGCGCTCATCTGCTCAAGCTTGTCGCGATCCACGCAGACCAGCGCGTGCGTCGGGCAGGCTTCCATACAGGCCGGGCCGGCCTCACGGTGGTAGCACAGGTCGCACTTGTTGGCTTCGGCTTTCTCCGCCCGCACGCTCAGCCCCATGCCGCTGTTGCGCACCACCGGACGGACCACCACCTCCATCGCGCCATACGGGCAGGCAACCACGCAGGTTTTGCAGCCAATGCAGCGCTCCTGCATCACGTGCACAAAGCCTTTCTCGCGTTTAATCGCCCCGTTCGGGCAGACGTTCGCGCACGGTGCGTCTTCGCACTGGCGACAGATGGCGGCGGTAGAAATATTCACGCCTTTGATGACGTGGATGCGCGGCAGGAAGGTGTCAGGGGTGAGCGACGCGCAGTCCTGCTCCGCCTGATGGGAAACCACGCACGCCACTTCACAGGTACGGCAACCAATACACTTACTGGCATCGGCCATAATAAAACGGTTCATCTGCTTCTCCAGCATTACAGTTATGCGCGGAGATATTCATAAACCGTGCCAATAATTAACACATTGATTTTATGGGGCTTTTAAAATCACAGCGGCGCTGTCATCGTCACTTATGACGATGACAGCTGTCGACATCAGCGGTGCGGGCCGTCAATAACCGAGTCGCGCAGGACAAGTTCGCCGGAGAAGGTTTGCTGATATTTAAACTCGCCGCCGTCGAGCATGAAGATCAGGCGGCTGATGGTCTCCTGAATCATCTCCGTTACCGGAATGCGTACGCTGGAGAGCGACGGCACGATGTAGGGCGCGATGGCCACATCGTCGAAACCGATCACCGACACCGCGTCCGGCGTGGCCACGCCGCTGTCGTGCAGCTGCTTCAGGGCACCGATGGCCATATCGTCATTGCTCGCCACCAGCGCCGTAAAGCGCTCACCGCGCGCAAGCAGGTCGGACACCGCCGCCGCGCCGCTGGCGGGGTTCCACTTCCCCTGCGCGATCAGCCCCTCGCGCAGCGGAATACCGTGCTGCGCCAGCGCGTCCTTGTAGCCGGAGAGACGCTCGACCCCGGTGGGGGAATCCATCGAGCCGGTGATAAAGGCGATCTCCCGATGCCCTTTCGCAATCAGCTGTGACACCGCGTCCTGGCTGGAGGCTTTATGATCGGACCAGACGCTGTGGCTGCTGTTTTTCCGCAGGCGGCGGTTGAGCACCATAATAGGCTGCTCGCACTTCTCGACGATCGCATCCATCTCATCCACGCTCAGAAAACGCGGATAGATGATCACCGCGTCGCAGCGCATATCCAGCAGATACTGGATCGCCTCGCGCTCCTCATCGGCGCTGTGCTTGCCGTCCGCGAGGATCAGCTGTCGCCCTTTCTCTTCGGTCATGCGCGCGGCGTGAAACAGCAGTTCGCTAAAGTAGACGCCGTGATAAAGGGTGTTCGTCACCACCAGGCCCAGCGTCTGGGTGCGTTTGGTCGCCAGGTTGCGCGCCAGCAAATTTGGGCGATAGCCGCTCTCTTCAATGGCCTGAAACACCCGGTCTTTGGTCTCCTGGCTGACGTAGCCATTACCCGACAGCACCCGGGACACCGTCGCTTTCGAAACGCCTGCCCGCTTCGCCACTTCCAGCATCGTGGTCATGTTTTTTTTCCATCCGAAACTCATGCGGGCAGTGTACTGCACTGCAGAAAAATTGTCGCAGCGGCGACATCACGCTTTCGGCACCTCATTGCGACATTCATCACGAAACGAAAAAATGGTCAAAAAGCGATCTTGTTTCATTCATAAAAACTCATGATGATTATGTGGAACCGGTTTCCTACATTTCACACAACGATAACAGGATCACATCCGATGGCCAAAAATTACGCTGCGCTGGCGAACGACGTTATCAGCGCGCTGGGCGGCAAAGAGAACATCGTCGCCGTCACCCACTGCATGACGCGACTGCGTTTCGTTCTGAAAGACGAAACCCTCACCGACGCCGCGCGCCTGAAAAGCATCAGCGGCGTGCTCGGCGTGGTGCGTAACGACAACCAGTGCCAGGTGATTATTGGCAATACCGTCTCTCAGGCGTACCGCGAGGTGGTAAGCCTGCTGCCCGCTGACCTGCAGCCCGCGGTGCCGGAAGGCCCGCAAAAGCTGACGTTACGCCGCATTGGCGCCGGGATCCTCGACGCGCTGATCGGCACCATGTCCCCGCTGATCCCGGCGATCATCGGCGGCTCGATGGTCAAGCTGCTGGCGATGATCCTCGAGATGACCGGCGTGCTGCCCAAAGGCGCACCGACGCTCACCATTTTGACCGTCATCGGCGACGGCGCGTTCTTCTTCCTGCCGCTGATGGTGGCGGCCTCGGCGGCGGTGAAATTCAAAACCAACATGTCGCTGGCGATAGCCATTGCGGGCGTGCTGGTGCACCCGAGCTTTATCGAGCTGATGGCGAAAGCCGCGCAGGGCGAGCACGTTGAGTTCGCCTTTATCCCGGTGACGGCGGTGAAATACACCTACACCGTCATCCCCGCCCTGGTGATGACCTGGTGCCTTTCGTACATCGAACGCTGGGTGGATCGCATCACCCCGGCGGTGACGAAAAACTTCCTCAAGCCGATGCTGATCGTGCTGATTGCCGCCCCGCTCGCCATCGTGCTGATTGGCCCGCTGGGGATCTGGATCGGTAGCGCCATCTCCGCGCTGGTCTACACCATTCACGGCTACCTGGGCTGGCTCTCCGTGGCGATCATGGGCGCATTGTGGCCGCTGCTGGTGATGACCGGGATGCACCGCGTCTTTACGCCGACCATCATTCAGACCATTGCCGAAACGGGCAAGGAAGGGATGGTCATGCCGTCGGAAATTGGCGCCAACCTGTCGCTCGGCGGTTCGTCGCTGGCGGTGGCGTGGAAAACGAAAAACCCGGAGCTGCGCCAGACGGCGCTGGCGGCGGCGGCCTCCGCCATCATGGCGGGGATCTCTGAACCGGCCCTGTACGGCGTCGCGATCCGTCTGAAACGCCCGCTGATTGCCAGCCTGATCAGCGGCTTTATCTGCGGCGCGGTGGCGGGCATAGCCGGTCTTGCCAGCCATTCGATGGCGGCACCGGGGCTGTTCACCAGCGTGCAGTTCTTCGACCCGGCCAACCCGATGACCATCGTCTGGGTGTTTGGCGTGATGGGTCTGGCAGTGGTGCTGTCGTTTATTCTGACCCTGATACTGGGCTTTGAGGATATTCCGGTCGAAGACGAGGCTGAAAAAGCGCGCGCCCTGCAGACCGCACCGGTACAGAACAACGCAGCAAAAGCATAAATTGAAAGCGAGGTAAGAATGTCTGTTTTTCCACAAGGATTTTTATGGGGCGGCGCGCTTGCCGCCAACCAGAGCGAAGGGGCTTACCGTGAAGGCGGCAAAGGGCTGACGACGGTCGATATGATCCCCCACGGCGCGAATCGCCTGGCAGTGAAGCTCGGTAAGGAAAAGCGTTTCTCGCTGCGTGACGACGAGTTCTACCCGAGCCACGAGGCGATTGATTTTTACCATCGCTATAAAGAGGACATCGCCCTGATGGCGGAGATGGGCTTTACGGTGTTCCGCACCTCGATCGCCTGGAGCCGCCTCTATCCGAACGGCGACGAGCCGCTGCCGAACAAAGAAGGCATTGCCTTTTACCGCGCGGTGTTCGAGGAGTGCAAAAAGTACAACATCGAGCCGCTGGTGACCCTCTGCCACTTTGACGTGCCGATGCACCTGGTGACGGAGTACGGCTCCTGGCGCAACCGCAAGATGGTCGATTTCTTCGCCCGCTACGCCCGCACCTGCTTCGAAGAATTTAACGGGTTGGTGAAATACTGGCTGACCTTCAACGAAATCAACATCATGCTGCACAGCCCGTTTTCCGGCGCGGGACTGGTGTTTGAGGAAGGCGAAAACGAAGACCAGGTGAAATACCAGGCCGCGCACCACGAGCTGGTGGCGAGCGCGCTGGCGACCAAAATTGCCCACGAGGTAAACCCGGAAAACCAGGTCGGCTGCATGCTGGCGGGCGGTAACTTCTACCCCTACTCCTGCAAGCCGGAAGACGTGTGGATGGCGCTGGAGAAAGACCGCGAGAACCTGTTCTTTATCGACGTGCAGGCGCGCGGAAGCTACCCGGCCTACTCTGCCCGCGTGTTCCGTGAGAAAGGCGTCGTGATTGTGAAAGACCCGGGCGATGACGAACTGCTGAAAAATACCGTCGATTTTGTCTCGTTTAGCTACTACGCCTCGCGCTGCGCCTCGGCGGACATGAACGCGGGCAACACCAGCGCGGCGAACATCGTGAAGTCCCTGCGCAACCCGCACATCCAGGTAAGCGAATGGGGCTGGGGCATCGACCCGCTCGGGCTGCGCATCACCATGAACATGATGTACGACCGCTACCAGAAGCCGCTGTTCCTGGTGGAAAACGGCCTGGGGGCGAAAGATGTCGTTGATGAAAACGGCGAGATCAACGACGACTACCGCATTAGCTACCTGCGCGAGCACATCCGCGCAATGGGCGATGCGATTGAGGACGGCGTGCCGCTGATGGGCTACACCACCTGGGGCTGCATTGACCTGGTCTCGGCCTCGACGGGGGAGATGAGCAAACGCTACGGGTTTGTGTACGTTGACCGCGACGACGCCGGGAACGGCACGCTGGAACGGAAACGCAAGAAATCGTTCGGATGGTATAAGAAGGTGATTGCGAGTAACGGGGCGGATCTCGAGTAGCCTGTTTTGCCGGGTGGCGGCTTCGCCTTACCCGGCCTACAAATCC
>NZ_JBRIQR010000013.1:0-138306 GCF_052983755.1 Enterobacter sp. CFEC122
GCTGCTCAGAGCTGAGAAAAACCTCCATCCCCAACCCACCCGGCAAGCCGTGAATACACCACGTCCACCGCCTCTTTCACCGGCGGCGTCATCGGGTAATAAAACCCGACAATGTCCGGCTGAATGCCCAAAAACAGCACCTCGCCCACGTCACCTTTGATCTGATCCACGAGGTAGTTCAGCGGCATATTGTGGGTGGTCATCATAAACATCTCGGCGATATCGTCCGGGTCAATCAGGCGGATCTCGCCGGGGTTGAGCCCCATATCGGTGGCATCGACGATTAACAGCCTGTCCGGATGCAGTTCACGGATGGCGACTACGTCGTTTTCCGGCGCGCTGCCGCCGTCAATCACCACCCAGTCGCCCTGCGGGTTGGCGGCACACATCTCCGCCAGCAGCGGACCCGCGCCGTCGTCGCCCATCATGCTGTTGCCGACACACAGTAAAACGTCAGTCACGTAATCTCCTCACCATCAGGTAGATGGCGCTCTCCTGATGAATATCATGCAGCATGCCGAGCAGCGTTTTGCTCCAAGTCTGCTGCTCGGGGGTTTGCCTGCCCAGCGCCGCGTCAAAGGCGTTGGCGAGCATGGCAATGTGGTTCACATCGATCACGATCTCACCGTACTTCGGCACGCCTTCCATTTTGCGCCGCGCCGCGCTGCCCTCCTCCAGCGTGGCAATCCACGCCAGGTATTCCGGCCACGGACAGCTCAGCGCGGCCTCCAGGCAGTCAATTACCCCGAGGTGATGCCCAATCGCCAGGCTGTAATAGACCACCTGCTGCGCCGCATCCGGCGTGGCATCGTTCTCATCAATAAACTTACGGCTCAGCTGGCTGAACACCACCGTTTCACTCATCGGATACGCGCCTCGTCGACGATGCTGTTCAGGTTCGCCACAATCTCATTGAGGCGCGGATCGTTTTCCGCCTCCAGCCAGCGTGCGACCTGGTGGTCACCCTGGCTCAGCAGGCGCAGATAGTCGTCGGCAATCTGGCGCCCGTAGCGGTACCCCGCCAGCCTGCGCGCCGTGCGGTCAACCTTCACCCGCAGCGGCTGCACCATGTCCGGGTGCAGAATGGCGGCCGGCTGGTTGTCGAGTTCGCCCGGCTCGCGGGCGTGGATTTTCTGCTCCAGCAGGCCGAGCGCCATCGCGAAGCCGTACAGCGTCGCAGCGGGCGTCGGCGGGCAGCCCGGGATGTAGACGTCCACCGGCACGATTTTGTCGGTGCCGCCCCAGACGCAGTAGAGGTCATGGAAGATGCCGCCGCTGTTGCCGCAGGCGCCGTACGAGATGCAGATTTTCGGGTCCGGCGCGGACTGCCAGGCGCGCAGCGCGGGCGAGCGCATGGCGCGGGTGACGGCCCCGGTGAACAGCAGGATGTCCGCATGACGCGGGGACGGCACCACCTTGATGCCGAAGCGCTCGGCGTCAAACAGCGGCGACAGCGTAGCGAAGATCTCAATCTCGCAGCCGTTGCAGCCGCCGCAGTCCACGCGGTAGACGTAGGCCGAGCGTTTGATTTTTTTCAGCAGCGACGCCTTCATGCTGGCGATGGATTCGTCCACCGTCATCGGCACCGGAATGCCGTTCGCGTCGCGCGGGCCCAGTAGGTTTTCCATCAGCTGGCCTCTCTCATGTGGCGGGTGATATCAATGCGGTCGGACGGCAGCAGGCATTTCTGACGCTTGCACGCCGGGCAGGTTTCGAAGCTTTCGCGGTGGTGTTCCGCGCGCGCGTCGCCGTTGTGCTGCAGCAGCGCGATGGCGTAGTCGATCTCTTTTTGCACGGCGAACGGGCGCTGGCAGACGCGGCAGTGGCACAGGTCAAAGCGCGACTGCTGCAGGAAATCCTCTTTCTTCCACACCGCCAGCTCGTACTCCTGCGACAGGCGAATGGCGACCGTCGGGCAGACCTCCTCGCAGCGGCCGCAGAAGATGCAGCGTCCAAGGTTAAACTGCCAGGCCAGCTCGCCGGTTTTGAGATCCGTTTCCACCGTCAGGGCATTCGACGGACAGGCGTTGACGCAGGCCGCGCAGCCAATGCACTGCTGCGGGTTGTGCTCCGGCTTGCCGCGAAAGTTTTTGTCGACCGGCATCGGCTCCAGCGGATAGCGGCTGGTCTGCGTGCCGGTTTTGATCACTTTTTTGATAAAGGTAAACATGACGAGTCCTTATTTCAGCGGCGAGTTCTTACGCTCGATGCTGTAGCGCTCAAGCTCTTTGTACGGCACCACCTGGCTTTTCTTCTTGCGCACGTCCACGACGGTCATGCGGTCGGTGCAGGAGTAGCACGGGTCGAGGCTGCCAATGATCAACGGCGCGTCGGAGACCGTGTTGCCGCGCAGCATGTAGCGCAGGGTTGGCCAGTTGGCGTAGGTCGCCGCACGGCAGCGCCAGCGGTAGAGCTTCTGGTTGTCGCCGGTCATGCTCCAGTGGATGTCGTCCCCGCGCGGCGCTTCGGCAAAGCCGAGGGCAAAGCGGTTTGGAATGTAGGTGAAGCCCTCCACCATCAGCGGGCCGCCCGGCAGGTTGTCCAGACCGAAGTCGATCATGTTCAGCGCGGTGAACACCTCGTTGATGCGCACCTTCAGGCGGGAAATGACGTCGCAGCCCTGCTCGCTGTGCACGGTCATCGGCAGCAGGCCATAGCCGACGAACGGGTGATCGGCGCGGGTGTCGCGGGCGTGGCCGCTGGCGCGCACCATCGGGCCGACGTTGCTGAAGTCGCGGGCAATCTCCGGGTCAAGACGGCCAATGCCGACGGTGCGCTGCTCGATGTTGGGGGTGCTGAGCAGCATATCCACCAGCTCCTGCACGTCCCGGCGCATCTGCTGCGCCAGCTGGCGGGTCTGGATCATGTCGTTTTTCAGCAGGTCGCGGCGGATCCCGCCGATCAGGTTCAGACCGTAAGTTTTGCGCGCCCCGGTGAGGATCTCCGCCATCTTCATCGACGCTTCGCGCACGCGGAAGAACTGCATAAACCCGGAGTCAAAGCCGACGAAGTGGCAGGCCAGGCCGAGGTTCAGCAGGTGCGAGTGCAGGCGCTCCACCTCCAGCAGGATGGCGCGGATCATCTGCGCGCGTTCCGGCACCACGATCCCCATGCCGTTCTCTACCGAGGTGGTGTAGGCGGTGCTGTGGGCGAAGCCGCAGATGCCGCACACGCGGTCAGAAAGAAACGTCACTTCGTTGTAGCCCATGCGGGTCTCCGCCAGCTTCTCCATGCCGCGGTGGACGTAGAACAGGCGGTAGTCGGCGTCGATAATGTTTTCGCCGTCAACGAACAGGCGGAAGTGGCCCGGCTCGTCAGAGGTGACGTGCAGCGGGCCAATCGGCACCACGTTATTCTTCTTGCTGCCCAGCTCGTTGATGAACTCGTAGGTTTCGCTGTCGGTAGTCGGCGCCGGGCGCTGGCGGTAGTCCATGCTGTCCTTACGCAGCGGATAGAGTTCGTCCGGCCAGTCGTCCGGCAGCACCAGACGGCGCTCGTCCGGCAGGCCAACCGGCACCAGGCCATACATGTCGCGCACTTCGCGCTCGCCCCAGACGGCGGCGGGCACGCGCGGCGTGACGGACGGGTATTCCGGTTTATTCGGGTCGACCTCGACGCGCACGGTGATCCAGCACTTCTCGCCCTGCTCCATCGACATCACGTAATACACCGCGTAACTGCCGCACAGCTGGCGCTCGTCGTTACCGAACAGCACCGACAGCCAGCCGCCCTGCCGGTAGTAGAGAAACTCCACCACTTCCGGCAGATAGTTCATCTTAATGGTGACGGTGATCTGGTCTTTGGTTTGCCAGGACTCCTCCAGCACCACGCCCGGGAAAGCCTGATGCAACGCGGCGAGATACTGCTGACCTTTCTTTTCTTCAGACATAAATACTCTCTTTAATCACGCCACCAGCAAGGAGACGAACGCTAAAAATGCAAAACCAAACCCGGCCCAGGTGATGCGGGACGTTTCCACAAAACGCAGGCGCGCCATGCTGTTTTCGAACAGGGCAATGACCAGAACCCCGACCAGCAGCTTGAGGGCGGCAACCACGACGGCCAGCAGCAGTCCACCCGCAGAGAAGTGCGTCATCTGCCCCCACGGGAAGAAGACGCCGACAAACATCTGCAGCACCACCAGCTGTTTGAGGCTGATGCCCCACTTCAGCACCGCAAAGCCGTAGCCGCTGTATTCGGTGAGCGGCCCTTCCTGCAGCTCCTGCTCGGCTTCGGCCAGATCGAACGGCAGCTTGCCCATCTCGATAAACGTGGCGAACGCGCAGGCGCACAGCGCCAGCACCAGCGGAAGGGAGCGGGCAACTGGCCAGTGGTAAACGGTGTCGGTGATAAAGCTGATGTGCGTGGAACCCGCAACCTGCGCGACGACCCACAGCCCCAGCAGCAGGATCGGCTCAACCAGCACGCCGAGCATCGCCTCGCGGCTGGCACCGATGCCGGTAAACGGGCTCCCGGTGTCGAGACCCGCAATCGCAAAGAAGAAGCGGGCAATGGCGAAGAGGTAGATAAGCGTAATCAGATCGCCAAGCACGGGCAGGGGCGAAGCCACCGTTACCACCGGCAGCGCGGTGGCGACGGTGAGCATCACGCCCACCATCACAAACGGCGTCAGGCGGAAGACCCAGCCTGCGGCATCCGGGGCCACGCTCTGGCGAGAAAGCAGCTTGAAGAGATCGCGGTACTCCTGCAGTACGCCAGGCCCGCGACGGTTGTGCATCCGGGCGCGCGCCACGCGCGTGATGCCCGACAGCAGCGGCGCGGCGGCGAACAGCACCAGCGCCTGAAGAATTGCCAGTAACAGACTCATGTCAGGCTCCTCGTGAAATCACAATCACTACCAGTACCGCCAGCTCGATCAGCGCCAGACGGCGGAACAGCGCGGGCGCGGCAGCGTTCTGCCAGCCGGGTACCCAGCCCACCGGGTTCAGCCAGTGGCGCAGCTTCAGCACGGCGGCGAAGTTCTCTTTCACCGGCATAGCAAAACCGTGGGCGGTGATGACCATCGACTGTTCGTGTTCATAACCGCAGGCCCACGCGGCACCGCGCGAGCGGGAGGTGAGCCGGTCGCGTTTGAAGAACAGCATCAGCACGAACGGCAGCAGCGGCGCGGCAATCAGCAGCAGTGCAATCATCGGCTGGGAAACGACGGTGTGCGCCGTCTCAAGCGGCAGAGGAATGGCGTGGCCCAGCAGCGGCAGCAGCCACGGCGCGGCAACCCCGCCCGCGATGCAGCACAGCGCCAGCGCGACCACGCTTACGCCCATCAGTACCGGTGCGCAGCAGGCGTTCTCAGCCTCACGCGTACGCGGTGCGCCAAGGAAGGTCACGCCATAGACTTTCGCCATGCACATCACGGCCAGCGCCCCGGTAATCGCCAGCCCGACCGCCAGCAGCGGCCCCAGCAGGCGGGCGATAAACGCCTCGCTCTGACCGAGGGCGAAGAAGGACTGATAGATCACCCACTCCCCGGCAAAGCCGTTCAGCGGCGGCAGCGCGGCCATCGCCATCAGCCCAACCAGCATCGCTAGCGAAATCACCGGCATTTTTTTGCCAATCCCACCGAGCTTTTCGATATCCCGATGGCCAGTGCGGAACCAGACGCTGCCCGCCCCGAGGAACAGGGTGCTTTTAAACAAGCTGTGGTTGATCAGGTGATACAGACCGCCGATAAAGCCAGCGGCAATCAGCGCCGGTTGATTAAGCGCCAGCCCGGTCACGCCCGCGCCCATGCCGAGCAGGATGATGCCGATATTCTCCAGCGTGTGGTACGCCAGAAGACGCTGGATATTGTGCTCCATCAGCGCGTAGAGGCCGCCGATGAAGGCGGTGATCATGCCCGCAATCAGCAGCACCACGCCCCACCACAGCGGCGGCTGGCCGCCGGTCAGCGTCATCGCCAGAATCCCGAACAGACCGACCTTCATCACCACCACAGAAAACAGCGCGGCAGCGGGCGCGGAGGCATTCGCATGCGCCTGCGGCACCCAGCCGTGCAGCGGGATAATCCCGGCCAGCAGGCCAAAGCCGATCACGCCCAGCAGCCAGACGTCATTGCCCAGCGGATGCCCGTTAAGCGCAGCGAACTCCAGCGTGCCGAAACGCTGCCACACCCGCCAGCAGGCCAGCGCCAGCAGCAGCGTCCCGAGGCGTCCCAGCGCAAACCACACTTTCCCGGAGGCGCTGCAGCCGGTCAGGAACACGCCGCACAGCGCCATAATCTCCGCCATCACCACCAGCGCGCCGAGGTTGCTGGCGATCACGGTGCAGACCGCCGTCGCCATCAGCAGGTTCACCAGCAGGCCGTTGGCTTTGGCGTGCGGATGGCGGTGCCAGTCGATATTGAACAGGCTGATAAACAGCCCGCACAGGCCAAAGGTCACCAGCCAGATGGCGTTCAGCGGCGTAATCGCAACGGTGTGGCGAATCAGCGGCATCACGGCCTCTGCGGACTGCCCGCCGAGCAGGACAACTCCACCCGCCGCCAGCGTCATCAGGCTGCCGACCGCCCCGCCGATCCCGGCGATCCAGCCGCTCAGGGTTTTATGGAATGACAGAAGCCACGCCAGCACGGCGGCGGCGGCAAAGTACGCCACGGCGCTGGTAATCATCGTAATCGCGTTCATTTCACCCCCTCGTTGAGCGCCTGCAGAAGCGAAAGATCGCCGACGTCGGTATTAATGGTCAGCTCGCGCTTGCGCTTGCTGGTGCGGGCGATGTCGCGAATGTTCACCAGAATCAGCGCTTTGGTTGGACAGGTGCGCACGCAGGCCGGGCCCTGTTCATCGAAGCTGCACAGGTCGCACTTCACCGCCACGGCGCGGATGCCGGGCACCCAGTCCAGCAGCGTGCTGACGCGTGCAGGCGCCGGAGGCGCGGGCGGGGCTTTAGGCGAGTTGGCATTGGCCGGAATATGCAGCGGGCGGCTGCCGGAGAATTCAATCGCGCCGAACGGGCAGGCAATGCCGCACAGCTTGCAGCTTACGCACAGGCTTTCGTTCAGCTGGACTGCGCCATCCACGCGGGTGATGGCGTTCACGGGACAGACACCCGCGCAGGGGGCATCTTCACAGTGATGGCAGAGCTGCGGGGCAGACTCTTTTTCATTACGCATGACGTGCAGGCGCGGCATGGACTGTAGCCCATGCAGGCGATGCGTTTCCGAACACGCCGCCTCACAGGTTCGACAGCCAATACAGACCGTCGAGTCAGCAATTACAAAACGGTTCACCGGGTTATCCTCTGGTGATAGTCATTTTTGACGAAAAACTGTCTTGTCGACACTTCTCGACACACTGGGGGTCAGGCCACGTTCGCTGAGGTATTTCCGTCCATCAGCTGCTTCAGGTTGACCGGGAGATCGTGTTCAACGGCGGTGTACAGGCCGTTATAAACCGGGGCGATTTTTTCCAGATAGTGCTCCAGTACCTGCTGGCGATCGCGGTTGCTGACGTGGCCGTCCACCATGCCGTCAGCCATCAGCTGCGCCTTTGCAATACACTGTTTTTCACCGTCTTTTGTCTCGAGGTAGTACTCGATGGTGTGGCTGTTGAAGTTATCCGCCAGGGTGACATTGATGATGAAATGGCCGAAGAGAACAAAGCGCATATCGCCCTGCGCCGCACAGCTCATCGCGTGGTGAAGACGCGCTTTCGACAAGGTAATGCCCTGAACCAGAGAGTTGCAGTAAAGGTGCCACTGGTCCTGTAACTGCTGATGACGCTGCGCGATGTATTCCGCTTTTTCGCTGATTTCCCAAATAGTCATAAAAGGTATCCGTTTAATGGAGATAGCGCCTGTTAAGCAGATTCCATGCCAGTTTTTATGTTTATGATTTTTAATGGATTTAATTAAAAATTCGCTGTCAACAACGCGGTGTCGACGTGTCATTTCGACAGCGGTGACATCGACACGCCTTAACAAAAATCAAGCTGGCACTGTTATTGCATTACCGGGGCAATTCATTGAGGAGGCGTCATGCACGAAATCACCCTCTGCCAGCGGGCTCTGGAACTTATCGAACAGCAGGCTGTGCAAAACCACGCGAAACGCGTCACCGGCGTCTGGCTGAAGGTCGGGGCGTTTTCCTGCGTCGAGACCAGCGCCCTGACCTTCTGTTTTGAGCTGGTGTGCCGCGGCACGCTGGCGGAAGGCTGCGAACTGCATATTGAGGAGCAGCAGGCGGAGTGCTGGTGCGAACAGTGTCAGCAGTACGTCACCCTGCTCTCATCAAAGGTACAGCGCTGTCCGCAGTGTCAGAGCACCGGGCTGCGCATCGTGGCGGATGACGGCATGCAGATCCAACGCCTCGAAATCGAGAAGGAGTAAAGTATGTGTAGTACCTGCGGTTGCGCCGAAGGCAACCTGTATATAGAAGGGGATGAGCACCGTCCCCACTCCGCGTTTCGCTCCGCGCCCTTTTCCCCTGCCCCGCGCCCTGCGGCAGCCCTGACCGGCATTACCTTTGTGCCGCAGCGTTCCGACGCGGGCGACCTGCATTACGGCCACGGCGAAGCGGGTACCCACGCGCCGGGCATGAGCCAGCGCCAGATGCTGGACGTGGAAATCAACGTGCTGGACAAAAATAACCAGATCGCCACCCGCAACCGCGCCCGCTTCGCCGCCCGCAAACAGCTGGCGCTGAACCTGGTCTCCAGCCCCGGTTCCGGCAAAACCACGCTGCTGACCGAAACGCTCAAACGCCTCAACGGGCGCGTCTCCTGCGCGGTGATCGAGGGCGACCAGCAAACGGTAAACGACGCGGCGCGCATCCGCGAAACCGGCACCCCGGCAATTCAGGTTAACACCGGCAAAGGCTGCCATCTGGATGCGCAGATGATTGCCGACGCCGCCCCGCGCCTGCCGCTGGCGGATAACGGCATCCTGTTTATTGAAAACGTCGGCAACCTGGTCTGCCCGGCGAGCTTCGATCTGGGTGAACGACACAAGGTGGCGGTGCTTTCGGTGACCGAGGGCGAAGACAAGCCGCTGAAATACCCCCACATGTTCGCCGCGGCATCCCTGATGCTGCTGAACAAAGTCGACCTGCTGCCGTACCTGAATTTCGACGTGGATAAGTGCCTGGCGTATGCCCGCGAGGTGAACCCGGAGATTGAGATCCTGCTGGTCTCCGCCACGCGCGGCGATGGCATGGACGGCTGGTTACGCTGGCTGGAGAACGAACGATGTGCATAGGCGTACCGGGACAAATCCATTCCCTCAACGGTAATCAGGCCAAAGTCGAGGTTTGCGGCATCCTGCGCGACGTCGACCTGACGCTGGTGGGCAGCACCGATGAAACGGGCGCGTCGCGTCTCGGCCAGTGGGTGCTGGTCCACGTGGGGTTTGCCATGAGCGTGATTAACGAAGCGGAAGCCCGCGACACGCTGGATGCGTTGCAAAACATGTTCGACGTGGAGCCGGACGTCGGCGCGCTGCTGTACGGCGAGGAGCGGTAATCATGCGTTACGTTGATGAATACCGCGCGCCGGAGCAGGTGCTGCAGCTTATCGGACACCTCAAAACGCGCGCGGCGCGGCTGGACTACACCAAAGAAAGGCCGCTGCGGATCATGGAGGTGTGCGGCGGGCACACGCACGCGATCTTCAAATTTGGCCTCGACCAGCTGCTGCCGGAGAACATTGAGTTTATCCACGGCCCCGGCTGCCCGGTCTGCGTGCTGCCAATGGGACGCATCGACAGCTGTATCGAGATTGCCAGCCGGCCCGACGTCATATTCTGCACCTTTGGCGACGCGATGCGCGTGCCCGGGAAAAACGGCTCGCTGCTGCAGGCGAAAGCGCGCGGGGCCGACATCCGGATCGTCTATTCGCCGATGGATGCCCTGACGCTGGCAGCGGATAACCCCGCGCGCAAGGTGGTATTTTTTGGCCTGGGGTTTGAAACCACCATGCCCGCGACGGCCATCACGCTGCAGCAGGCGAAAGCGCGCGGCGTCGATAACTTTTTCTTCTTCTGCCAGCACATTACGCTTATCCCCACCCTGCGCAGCCTGCTGGAAGCGCCAGGCAACGGCATTGACGCCTTTCTGGCACCGGGCCACGTCAGCATGGTGATTGGCACAGACGCCTACGGTTTTATCGCTGAACAGTACAATCGTCCGTTAGTGGTGGCTGGTTTCGAACCACTTGATCTACTGCAAGGTGTCACCATGCTGGTTGAGCAGAAAATAGCGGCCCTGAGCGCGGTTGAAAACCAGTACCGCCGCGTGGTACCGGATGCCGGCAATGAACGGGCTCAGCGTGCCATTGCGGAGGTGTTCAGCGTCGAAGGCGACAGCGAGTGGCGAGGACTGGGGCTGATTGCCGAATCCGGCGTGCGCCTGACGCCAGCCTATCGCGCGTTCGACGCTGAAGCGCATTTCCGCCCGCAGCCGCAGCAGGTTTGCGACGATCCCCGGGCCCGCTGTGGCGAGGTGCTCACCGGCAAATGCAAACCGCATCAGTGCCCGTTATTTGGCAATACCTGTAACCCGCAAACGGCGTTTGGCGCGCTGATGGTCTCCTCCGAAGGGGCATGCGCCGCGTGGTATCAATATCGCAACCAGGAGTGTGAAGCATGAACACGGTGGAAATGGCGCACGGAAGCGGTGGACAGGCGATGCAGCAGCTGATTAACCGGCTGTTCATGGAGGCCTTTAACAACCCCTGGCTCGACGAGCAGGAAGACCAGGCGCGCATTGACCTCGCCACCCTCACCGCCCAGGGCGACCGGCTGGCCTTCTCCACCGACAGCTATGTCATCGATCCGCTGTTCTTTCCCGGCGGCGATATCGGCAAGCTCGCCGTCTGCGGCACGGCCAACGACGTGGCCGTCAGCGGCGCCATTCCCCGCTACCTCTCCTGCGGATTCATCCTCGAAGAGGGTCTGCCGATGGAGACGCTCACGGCGGTGGTGAACAGCATGGCACACACCGCGCGCGAGGCGGGTATCGCTATCGTCACCGGGGACACCAAAGTGGTCCAGCGCGGTGCGGCCGATAAGCTGTTTATCAACACCGCCGGAATGGGGGCTATCCCCGCCAACATTCACTGGGGCGCACAGCGGCTTAGCGCGGGCGACGTGCTGCTGGTAACCGGCACGCTGGGCTGCCACGGAGCGACTATCCTTAACCTGCGTGAAGGCTTAGGGCTGGACGGTGAACTGCGCAGCGACTGCGCGGTGCTCACCCCGCTCATTCAGACGCTGTGTGCTATTCCCGGCGTGAAGGCCTTGCGCGATGCCACCCGCGGCGGGGTGAATGCGGTGGTTCACGAATTCGCCGCAAGCAGCGGGTGCGGGATTGAACTGACCGAGCGTGGCCTGCCTGTAAAAGCTGCCGTGCGCGGGCTATGCGAACTATTGGGACTTGACCCACTGAACTTTGCTAACGAAGGCAAGCTGGTGATCGGCGTGGAACGCGCGGCGGCAGAAGCCGTTCTTGCTGAGCTGCGCGCGCATCCATTAGGGAAAGAGGCCGCCATCATAGGCGAAGTGGTTGAGCGCAAGGGGGTGCGCCTGACCGGACTTTACGGCGTGAAGCGCACGCTGGACCTGCCGCACGCGGAACCGTTACCCCGAATTTGCTAGAGCCGCGCCATAAGCGGTCAGCACTGAATGTCTCTTTTTTGCCAGTTTCTATTGGAAAGCAATAATGCCGTATACACCGATGAGCGATCTTGGACAGCAGGGCCTGTTTGATATCACGCGCACACTTTTACAGCAGCCCGATCTCGGCGCGCTGAGCGATGCCCTGACGCGGCTGGTCAGGCAATCAGCGCTGGCCGACAGCGCGGCGATTGTACTGTGGCATAGCGGAACGCACCGCGCGAGCTACTACTCAACGCGCGATAATGGCAAAACGTTTGAGTACGAAGACGAAACGTATCTCGCGCATGGCCCGGTGCGCCGTATTCTCTCCCGTCCGGAAGCGCTGCACTGCAACTTTGAGGAGTTCCGCACGGCGTGGCCGCGGCTCGCGGAGAGCAACCTCTACCAGCCGTTCGGCCACTACAGCATGCTGCCGCTCGCGGCGGAGGGACATATTTTTGGTGGCTGCGAGTATATTCGCACGACCGACCAGCCCTGGAGCGAGGCGGAATACGAGCGTCTGCACACCTTTACCCAGATTGTGGCCGTCGTCGCGGAGCAGATCCAAACCCGCGTGACCAATAACGTGGATTACGACCTGCTGAGCCGCGAGCGCGACAACTTCCGCATTCTGGTTGCCATCACCAACGCCGTGCTGTCGCGCCTTGATATGGACGAGCTGGTCAGCGAAGTGTCGAAAGAGATCCACCACTATTTCAAAATCGATGCCATCAGCATCGCGCTGCGCGGCCATCGCAAGGGCAAGCTGAACATCTACTCCACGCATTATCTGGATGAAGCCAACCCGGCGCACGAGCAGAGCGAAGTGGACGAAGCGGGCACCCTGTCTGAGCGGGTATTTAAAAGCAAAGAGATCCTGCTGCTCAACCTGAGCGAGCAGGACCCGGTGGCACCGTATGAGCGGATGCTGTTTAACACCTGGGGCAACAAGATTCAGACCCTGTGCCTGCTTCCCCTGATGTCCGGCAACACCATGCTGGGGGTGCTGAAGCTGGCGCAGTGTGATGAAGCCGTGTTTACCACCGCCAACCTGAAGCTACTGCGCCAGATCGCCGAGCGTATCTCCATCGCGCTGGATAACGCCCTCGCCTATCAGGAGATCCACCGCCTGAAAGAGCGGCTGGTGGATGAGAACCTGGCCCTGACCGAACAGCTCAACAACGTGGACAGCGAGTTTGGTGAAATCATCGGGCGCAGCGACGCCATGTACAGCGTGCTCAAGCAGGTTGAGATGGTGGCGCAAAGCGACAGCACGGTGCTGATCCTGGGCGAAACCGGTACGGGTAAAGAGCTGATTGCCCGCGCCATCCACAACCTGAGCAACCGCAACAGCCGTCGGATGGTGAAGATGAACTGCGCGGCGATGCCCGCAGGCCTGCTGGAAAGCGACCTGTTCGGCCACGAGCGCGGTGCATTCACCGGGGCCAGCAGCCAGCGGCTGGGCCGTTTTGAGCTGGCGGACAAGAGCTCGCTGTTCCTCGACGAAGTGGGCGATATGCCGCTGGAGCTACAGCCGAAACTGCTGCGCGTCCTGCAGGAGCAGGAGTTTGAACGTCTTGGCAGCAACAAGCTTATCCAGACTGACGTGCGGCTGATTGCCGCCACCAACCGCGACCTGAAAAAAATGGTCGCCGACCGCGAGTTTCGCAGCGATCTCTACTATCGCCTGAACGTCTTCCCGATCTTCCTGCCGCCGCTGCGCGAGCGCCCGGAAGATATTCCCCTGCTGGTCAAAGCGTTTACCGCCAAGATCGCGCGTCGGATGGGGCGTAACATCGACAGCATTCCTGCCGAGACGTTACGTACCCTTTCATCGATGGAGTGGCCCGGCAACGTGCGCGAGCTGGAAAACGTCATCGAGCGTGCGGTGCTGCTGACGCGCGGCAATGTGCTGCAGCTCTCCCTGCCTGAAGTGACGCTGCCTGACGTGACCGTACCCGCCGCCGAGACGGCGAAAGAGGGAGAAGATGAATATCAGCTCATTATGCGCGTACTCAAAGAGACCAACGGCGTGGTCGCCGGGCCAAAAGGTGCCGCCCAGCGTTTAGGGTTAAAACGCACTACCCTGCTGTCGCGCATGAAGCGTCTCGGGATCGATAAAGAGAGCCTGGTTTAAGCCCCCAATCCGGCGGTGTTTTTCTGGCACCGCCTTTCGTTACCCTGCGCAATTGTCCCTCATTGACACAAAATCGTTTCCTCTGTATAAAATTCCGCCTTAATAATGAGTTTCATTTGCATCAATAATAATATTAATCAAGGGTAGCGTTTCATGAAGAAGGTCATCTGCGCGTTAGGCCTGGCGGTTGCGTCGGTCAGTTCTGCTCTGGCAACCACATATCCTCTGACGATTGAAAACTGTGGCTATAAAGAGACATTCACCAAAGCGCCGGAACGCGTCGTGGCTCTGGGTCAGAATACCGTCGAAATTCTGCTCCTGCTGGGGCTGGAAGATAAGGTGAAGGCCAGCGCCTTCTGGCCGACGAAAGTGCTGCCGCAGCTGGCGGACCAGAACGCAAAAATCAAAACCCTGACGGTCGAAATCCCTACCCTTGAATCCGTGCTTGCGCAAAATCCCGACTTTGTCCCCGCGCAGTCACCGCTGCTGCTGGGGCCAGAAAGCAAGGTCGCAAAACGCGACGATCTGATGACCCTGGGCGTGAACAGCTACGTGTCCCCGGGCATGTGTGCGACCAAAAAAGCCACCGGCGATATGTACGGCAGCCGCCAGAAACTGTGGGATATGACGTATCTCTATCAGGAGATTGAGGATTTCGCCAAAATCTTTAACGTTGAAGACCGCGGTCAGGCCGTGATTGCCGATTTCAAAAAACGTGAGGCTGACCTGCGCCAGGAATTCAGTAAAAACAAAAAAGATCTCTCCTTTGTTTTCTGGTTCTCAAGCTCCTCCCCTTCTGCGGACGCCTACGTAGGCGGTAAAAATAGCCCCTCCGGGTTTATCGCCAGCCTGATGGGCGGGCATAACGCCATCACCTCCGAGACCGAATGGCCAACCGTGGGCTGGGAAAGCATTATTGCCGCCAATCCGGATGTGATTGTGGTCTCCAGCCTGGATCGCAACCGCTGGGCGCTGGATAACGCGGAAGAGAAAATCAAATTCCTGAAAAGCGATCCGGCCGTCAGCCAGCTGGACGCGGTGAAAAAAGGCCATATCGTGGTGATGGACGGTCAGGCCATGAACCCGACAATTCGCACGATTTACGGGGCTGAGCAGGTTGGCGAACAGCTCAGAAAACTGGGGCTGAACTGATGACCACCGCTGTCCTTCAGGCCAGGCAGAGCCTGGTTCTGACGACCTCGTGTTTGCTCGCCTTTGTCCTGCTATTTCTGGTTATCGCGCTGAGCGTCAGCGTCGGCGAGCTGTCCATCCCGCTGGATAACGTGTTTTACGCCATCAGCAATAAAATGGGGCTCACCAATGTTCCGCTCACTCGCATCTATGAGAGCGTGATCTGGGACTTCCGCCTGAGCCGCGCGCTGGTGGCGGCCTGCTGCGGCGCAGGTCTGGCCATCTGCGGGGCCGTATTGCAGAGCCTGCTGAAGAACGCGCTGGCGGAACCCTACGTGCTCGGCGTGTCCGCGGGCGCGTCGACCGGGGCGGTTTCTGTCGTCGTATTGGGGATCGGCACCGGTGCGGTGTCGCTCTCTGCCGGGGCCTTTGCCGGGGCGTTCGCCGCGTTTGCGTTTGTCGCGTTTCTGACGAACGGCGCGCGCGGCGGGAATGAACGTACGATTCTGGCAGGCGTCGCCGCCTCGCAGCTTTTTAACGCCATTACCGCCTACACCATTAGCACCTCCGCCAGTGCCCAGCAGGCGCGCGACGTGATGTTCTGGCTGCTGGGCAGCTTCAGCGGCGTACGCTGGCCTGAATTCCAGCTGGCGCTGGTCGTGGTGCTGATTGGGTTAGCCGTGTGCCTCTACTATTCCCGGGCGCTGGATGCCTTTACGTTCGGTGATGACGCCGCGGCGTCGCTGGGCATTGCAGTCCCCTGGGTGCGTCTGGCGCTCTTTACCACCACCGCGCTGATTACCGCAACCATCGTCAGCATGGCGGGCTCAATCGGCTTTGTCGGGCTGGTGGTGCCGCACGTCATGCGTTTCCTGTTCGGGCCGCTGCACCGCACGCTGCTGATTGCCAGCGCGCTGGCAGGCGCGATCCTGATGGTGCTGGCAGACATTGCCTCGCGCATGCTGATTGCGCCGCAAAGCCTGCCCGTCGGCGTGGTCACCGCGCTGGTTGGCGTTCCGTTCTTTGCCGTGATTATCTACCGCTCAAGGAATAAGTGATGAGCATATGCGCTGAAAATATTACCTGGAAGGTCGGCAAAAAAGTCATCGTTAATGACGTCTCGCTGAAGGTTTCCCGGGGCGAAACGGTAGGACTGCTTGGCCCTAACGGCTGCGGTAAATCGTCTCTTTTACGTATCCTCGCGGGGCTGCGGCGCCCGGATGCGGGCTGTGTGACGCTGGACGACCAGGACATCTCTCGTATTGCCAAAAAGCAGCTGGCCCGCCGGGTCGCCTTCGTGGAGCAGCACGGCATGACTGACGCCAACATGCGCGTGCGCGACGTGGTCAAACTCGGGCGGATTCCGCACCACTCCGCCTTTTCCAACTGGAGCACGCACGATGACGAAACCGTCACCGCCGCTCTGCAGCGCGTGGATATGCTGGATAAAAGCGACCAGGGGTGGCTGAGTCTCTCCGGCGGTGAGCGCCAGCGCGTCCACATTGCCCGCGCGCTGGCCCAGACCCCGACGGAAATCCTGCTGGATGAACCAACAAACCACCTGGACATTCATCATCAGATGCAGCTGATGCAGTTGATCAGCGAATTACCGGTCACCAGCATTGTCGCTATCCACGATCTCAATCACGCCTCGATGTTCTGCGACTCGCTGATTGTGATGCAGAAAGGGCAAATTGTTGCGACGGGGACACCGCAGGACATCCTGTCCGAGTCGTTGCTCTGGGACGTCTTCCGGGTCAAAACCAAAATCGAGATCTCGCCGTTCCATGGCAAAAAACACATTCACTTTATCGTTTAGGGGCGAGTGACCAACGATGCCCCTTCGCCCTGCCACCACGCTCTGGCCGCCAGTTTTACTGGGTAGCCAGTTTGTTTTTAACATCGGCTTTTACGCCGTTGTCCCCTTCCTGGCGATATTCCTGCGCGACGATATGCTGCTCTCCGGCGGGCTGATCGGGCTGATCCTCGGCCTGCGCACGTTCTCTCAGCAGGGGATGTTTATCGTCGGCGGCGCGCTCTCGGACCGGTTTGGCGCGAAAATCGTTATCCTGAGCGGGTGCATTATTCGCGTCGCGGGGTATCTGCTGCTGGCGCTTGGAGAATCGCTGTGGCCGATTATTCTGGGCGCGTGCCTGACGGGGGTGGGCGGCGCGCTGTTTTCTCCTTCTATTGAAGCATTGCTGGCGAAAGCGGGCACGCACAGCGAGGCGAAAGGTAAACGAAGCCGGGCGGAGTGGTTCGCGCTGTTTGCGGTCTGCGGGGAACTCGGTGCGGTACTGGGCCCGGTTGCTGGCGCCCTACTCACCGGCCTGGGCTTTCGCCAGGTGGCGCTGGCGGGCGCTGGCGTCTTTCTCGTTGCGATGGTGGTTCTCTACTTTTGCCTGCCCGCGTCACGCCATGCCGCGCGGACGCTGAAGCTCGTTCCCTGGTGGACGACCTTTCGCCAGCCCCGCTTTGTCGCCTTTATCATTGCCTATAGCTCGTGGCTTTTGAGCTATAACCAGCTCTATCTGGCGCTGCCGGTAGAGATCCAGCGCGCCGGCGGTAACGAGAAAGATCTCGGCCCGCTTTTTATGCTGGCCTCTGTACTGATTGTTGCTTTACAGCTGCCGCTGGCGCGATTCGCCCGGCGCGTGGGCGCGGTGAGGATCCTGCCGGTGGGCTTTTTATTCCTCTCCGCCGCCTTTGCAAGCGTGGCAATGTTTGCGCCGACGGCACCGCCTGAGGGCTGGCTGCGCCTGCTGCCGTCGGTCTGTTTCGTGACGCTGTTGACGCTGGGACAGATGCTGCTGGTACCCTCAGCTAAGGACCTGGTCCCCCGGTTTGCCGAGGAGTCCACGCTGGGGGCGCACTACGGCGCACTCGCCACCGCCGGAGGCATTGCGGTACTGGCCGGAAATTTGCTGTTTGGCAGCCTGCTGGATCGCGCGCTGGTGCCCTCAACGCAGGCGATGCTCCCCTGGCTGCTGCTCGCCCTCTTCCCGCTCTGCAGCGCGCTGGCCCTTAACGTGATTTGCCGCCCGCTCAGAAGCTGAACCGGTCACTTTTTCGGACGATACTTTTCCGGCAGTTCCGGTACGGGACGACGGTCATCCATCAGATGGCGGACGGTCAGAATGGGGTGACGCCAGAGCATTCGCGGGCCTGCCCAGCGCATAATCTGCTTCATCTCTTCGCGTTTTGCAGGCTGGTAGCAGTGGACCGGACACTGTTTACAGGCGGGCTTTTCCTCCCCGAAAACGCATTTATCCAGACGCTTATCGGCATAGGCATTTAGCGCCTGATAGTGCCCCTCTTCCACAGAGGCCTGAGGACACTGCTTCTGATACAGCGCGATCATTTTCGCGATGGTCTCTTTTTCGCGTGAAATTCGTTTACCGGACATAGCGACTTACCGAACAATAAAGTGCAAAAATAATACACCTTTCAATGCGGGATTTCAGTTATTGCATGTCGTTTTCTGAAGCCTGATTCCAGTTTTAGCCCTGCAAGGCCCAACCATCACTGGTATTTTATACAGGCATCAGTAATGACTTTTATCCGTGTTGTCGGGAGACCCTATGCAAGAACTCGCTATCAACAAACCCTATCGCCATTTAACAGTGGGATATTTCAGAAAGCGCCATGAAGACCGCAATACCAAGATACCGAAGCGCTACAGCGTGCATGCGGCGCTGAGCTTAAAAGGTGACTGGCTTGAAAAGGCAGGGTTTACCACCCACTCCCGGGTGCGAGTGGGCGTAGAGCATGGAAAAAATCGTCATTGAGCTCATGTCGGAAGACGCCTCGTAAAGCGGCGACATTTTTCTGCGCCGTACCTTTTTTTCATGCGACAATAGAAGGAACAAACGGCCACTGAGCCGCTCAAAACGGTTTATATTCAAAGAAATGGACATCATAACTCCATGAGCACACTCGACAATTTCGACGCACATACGCCGATGATGCAGCAGTATCTGAAGCTGAAGGCACAGCATCCGGAAATCCTGCTGTTCTATCGTATGGGCGATTTTTACGAGCTGTTTTATGACGATGCCAAACGCGCATCGCAGCTGCTCGACATCTCGCTGACCAAACGGGGCGCATCGGCTGGTGAACCCATCCCAATGGCCGGTATTCCGCACCACGCGGTAGAAAACTACCTGGCGAAACTGGTGAATCAGGGTGAGTCTGTTGCCATCTGCGAACAGATCGGCGACCCCGCGACCTCAAAAGGTCCGGTGGAACGCAAGGTCGTGCGCATCGTCACGCCGGGCACCATCAGTGATGAAGCCCTGCTTCAGGAGCGCCAGGATAACCTGCTGGCCGCGCTCTGGCAGGACGGCAAAGGGTTTGGCTACGCGACGCTGGACATCAGCTCCGGGCGTTTTCGTCTGAGTGAACCGGCTGACCGAGAAACAATGGCAGCCGAACTGCAGCGCACCAACCCGGCAGAACTGCTCTACGCCGAAGATTTCGCCGAAATGTCGCTGATTGAAGGCCGTCGCGGGCTGCGCCGCCGTCCGCTGTGGGAATTCGAAATTGATACCGCGCGCCAGCAGCTGAATCTGCAGTTCGGCACACGCGATCTGATTGGCTTTGGCGTTGAAAATGCCCCGCGCGGGCTGTGCGCGGCTGGTTGCCTCCTGCAGTACGTAAAAGATACCCAGCGCACCGCCCTGCCGCACATTCGCTCTATTACCATGGAGCGCCAGCAGGACAGCATCATCATGGATGCCGCCACGCGCCGTAACCTGGAGATCACCCAGAACCTGGCGGGCGGCGTAGAAAATACGCTCGCGTCGGTCCTTGACAGTACGGTCACGCCGATGGGCAGCCGTATGCTGAAACGCTGGCTGCATATGCCGATTCGCGACACCGCTACGCTGGTTTGCCGTCAGCAGACGATTGCCGCCCTGCAGGATCGCTATAACGAGCTGCAGCCGGTCCTGCGTCAGGTGGGCGATCTGGAACGTATCCTGGCCCGTCTGGCGCTGCGCACGGCGCGACCGCGCGATCTGGCGCGGATGCGTCATGCTTTCCAGCAGTTGCCGGAACTGCGTGCGCAGCTGAGCGACGTTGACAGCGCGCCGGTACAGAAACTCCGCGAAACCATGGGCGAATTTACCGAACTCCGCGAGCTGCTTGAACGCGCCATTATTGATGCGCCTCCGGTTCTCGTGCGTGATGGCGGCGTGATTGCCACGGGCTACAACGAGGAACTGGACGAATGGCGCGCGCTGGCCGACGGCGCGACGGACTACCTTGATAAGCTGGAGATCCGCGAGCGCGAGCGTCTTGGTCTCGACACCCTGAAGGTGGGGTATAACGCGGTTCACGGTTACTACATTCAAATCAGCCGCGGGCAGAGCCACCTGGCGCCGATTCACTACGTGCGCCGCCAGACGTTGAAAAACGCTGAACGCTACATCATTCCCGAGCTGAAAGAGTACGAGGACAAAGTTCTCACCTCGAAAGGCAAAGCGCTGGCGCTGGAAAAACAGCTCTATGAAGAGCTGTTTGACATGCTGATGCCGCACCTGGCCGACCTGCAGCTGAGCGCCAGCGCGCTGGCGGAACTGGACGTGCTGGTGAACCTGGCCGAACGCGCGGAAACGCTGAACTACACCTGCCCGACATTTACCGACAAGCCAGGCATTCGTATCACAGAAGGCCGTCACCCGGTGGTCGAGCGGGTGCTGAACGAACCGTTCATCGCCAACCCGCTGAGCCTGTCGCCGCAGCGAAGAATGCTGATCATTACCGGTCCGAACATGGGCGGTAAGAGTACCTATATGCGTCAGACCGCGCTGATTGCCCTGCTTGCCTATATCGGCAGCTACGTTCCGGCGCAAAACGTGGAGATTGGCCCCATCGACCGTATCTTTACCCGCGTCGGGGCTGCGGACGATCTGGCGAGCGGCCGCTCAACCTTCATGGTCGAAATGACTGAAACGGCTAACATTCTGCATAACGCGACGGAGCACAGCCTGGTGCTGATGGACGAAATCGGACGCGGAACGTCAACCTACGATGGTCTGTCGCTGGCCTGGGCCTGTGCGGAAAGCCTCGCGAATAAAATCAAGGCCATGACGCTCTTCGCCACCCACTACTTCGAGCTGACGCAGCTACCGGAGAAAATGGAAGGCGTGGCTAACGTCCACCTTGATGCGCTGGAGCACGGCGACACCATCGCCTTTATGCACACGGTGCAGGATGGCGCGGCAAGCAAGAGCTATGGTCTGGCCGTTGCGGCGCTGGCCGGGGTACCGAAAGAAGTGATCAAGCGCGCGCGTCAGAAACTGCGTGAGCTGGAAAGCCTGTCACCGAATGCGGCGGCGACGCAGATCGATGGTACGCAGATGTCGCTGCTGGTGCCAGCGGAAGAGACATCGCCTGCCGTGGAAGCGCTGGAGAATCTCGATCCTGATTCCCTGACGCCGCGTCAGGCGCTGGAGTGGATTTATCGGTTGAAGAGTCTGGTTTAGTTTTCTGCGGTCTTTGCCCGGTGGCGCTGCGCTTACCGGGCCTACGAATTTTGTAGGCCGGGTAAGGCGAAGCCGCCACCCGGCAAAAAAGACCGCACAATATTATCGCCCGGTAAGCGCAGCGCCACCGGGCTTTTTTTAGAGCAGCGGCGGGATTGTCGGCACCTGCGGCGCCTCGTCAATATCCTTCTGCGTCATGCGGAACGCTTCCGGGTAGTGCTCGCGGCTGGTACGACGCAGCGGTTCGGTATCGCGCCAGGTATACAGACAATGCTGGCACTGGTAAACGGTCCAGACCCCTTTCACCGGTGACGTCGCCATCACTTCAATATGCTCATCGGCACAACGTGGACAAATCATCTTTTCCTCCTTATTGGCGTGCAGCCAGCATCGTGGTCAGTTTTTCAGCCCAGGCTTTGGTTTCGGGAAGATCCTGAACCGGCTGGCTATAGTGGCCCCGGGTGTCCGGTGCGACAGGCGTGGTGGCATCAATAATCAGTTTGTCGGTAATGCCCGCCGGGCTGGATCCCGGATCGAGTTCAAGCACCGACATGTTCGGCAGCTGCACCAGATCGCCTGCCGGGTTGACCTTCGATGACAGCGCCCACATCACCTGCGGAAGGTTGAACGGGTCGACATCCTCATCCACCATGATCACCATCTTCACGTATCCCAGGCCATGCGGCGTGGTCATGGCGCGCAAGCCAACCGCGCGGGCGAAGCCGCCGTAACGCTTTTTGGTGGAGATGATCGCCAGCAGGCCGTGGGTGTACATCGCGTTTACCGCCTGCACTTCCGGGAACTCCGCTTTCAGCTGCTGGTAGAGCGGCACGCAGGTGGCTGGCCCCATCAGATAATCAATCTCGGTCCACGGCATGCCGAGGTAAAGGGATTCGAAAATCGGTTTGGTGCGGTAAGAAACTTTGTCGATACGCACAACCGTCATGTTACGGCCACCGGAGTAGTGGCCGGTAAACTCGCCGAACGGCCCTTCAATTTCGCGCTTACGGCCTTCAATCACCCCTTCCAGGATCACTTCAGAACCCCAAGGCACGTCAAAGCCGGTCAGCGGCGCGGTGGCAATCGGGTACGGGCTTTCACGGAGCGCGCCGGCCATTTCATACTCTGACTGATCGTATTTCAGCGGCGTCGCGCCCATCAGGGTGATGATCGGGTCGTTGCCCAGCGTAATCGCAATCGGCAGGTCTTCGCCGCGCTCTTCCGCTTTGTGCAGATGCAGGGCGATATCGTGCATCGGCACCGGCTGCAGGCCGAGCTTGCGCTTGCCCTTCACTTCCATGCGGTAGATGCCAACGTTCTGCTTGCCGAAGTTATCCGGGTCGAGCGGATCGCGCGAGACAACGCACGCTTTGTCGAGATAAAAACCACCGTCCCCGTCGTTCAGGCGGAACAGCGGCAGGATGTCGAACAGGTTAATGTCTTCACCGTCCACCGTATTCTGCGCCCAGGCCGGGTTGGCGCGGCGCTCTGGCGCAATCGGGAATTTATCCCAGCGGCGAATAAACTCGTCGATCTGCTTTTTCACCGGCGTGTTCGCAGGCAGCCCCATCGAAATAGCGTGATTTTGCCAGGAGCCGATGGTGTTCATCACCACGCGGGCATCGGTAAAGCCGCGAATATTGTCAAACCACAGCGCGGGCGCGCCGTCACCGATGCGGCCGGTCGCGTTGGCTGCCGCCGCCAGATCCGGCTCGGCGTTTACCTCTTCCTCAATTTTCAGCAGTTGCCCTTGCTCATCGAGCGCCTGCAGGAAGCTTCTCAGATCATCAAATGCCATCTTTATTCTCCTGTGAAAAATGTTTCGCCTCTCGCAACCCGTTCCAGCGACGCGCCTTTTTATGCTCCAGGCCAAACTGGTCGAGCACGCGGGTCACAATATGCTGGGTAATGTCATCGGCGGTTTGCGGGTGGTTGTAGTACGCAGGCATGGGCGGCACCATCGCCACGCCCATGCGGGAGAGCGCCAGCATGTTCTCCAGATGAATGGTGCTGAGCGGCGTTTCACGGGGCACCAGCACCAGCTTACGCCCCTCTTTCAGCACCACATCCGCCGCACGGCCCACCAGCCCTTCGGCATAGCCCGCGCGGATCCCGGCCAGCGTTTTCATGCTGCAGGGAATGACGATCATGCCGTCGGTACGAAACGAGCCGGAGGAGATGGTGGCGGCCTGGTCAGCCGGGCTGTGGACGACGTCAGCCAGGGCAGCAACGTCCTGGGCGGTGTAAGGCGTTTCCAGCTCAATGGTGGTTTTTGCCCACTTAGACATCACCAGATGCGTCTCTACTTCCGGCATTTCCCGCAGCGCCTGCAGCAGCGCCACGCCCAGCGGAGCACCCGTCGCCCCCGTCATTCCCACGATCAATCTCATTCATCACCTCAATCAATTTGTTCGTGTACGAACATTGTAGGTAAACTACTCCCGGATTGTTTTTCTGACAAGATTGTTCGTACACGATCACACAAAATGCTAAAAAATGCCGCATTATCATCCTGGACTTTAGCGGCTATCATAGGGGGTGATTTTTTCTGTCGGAGTGTTCATGGAACTAAGACAAGAGGCGTTCCACCTGTTACGTCAGCTTTTTCAACAGCATACCGCGAAGTGGCAACATGCCCTGCCGGAACTGACCAAGCCGCAGTATGCGGTGATGCGCTCGATTGCCGAGCATCCGGGCATTGAACAGGTGGCATTGACTGAAGTCGCGGTCAGCACGAAAGCGACCCTGGCGGAAATGCTGAGCCGCATGGAGGCGCGCGGGCTGGTCAAACGCGAGCACGACCCTGCGGATAAGCGCCGTCGCTTTGTCTTCCTGACGCCAGAAGGTGAAGCCCTGCTTGCAGACTGTAAGCCGGTAGGCAATGAGGTTGATGAGGCCTTTTTAGGACGCCTTAACAAGGCCGAGCGGGAGCAGTTCTCTGCGCTCATCAAAAAGATGATGCACGATTAACTCACGCTGGTGCGCATAAAATCGATAAAGGTGCGCACTTTTGCGGGCACATGCCGGGCATCAGGATAGACCGCATAGATCCCCTGCCGCGCAAAGGTATACTCCGGTAAAATCGTCACCAGCGTTCCCGCATCAAGCGCATCGCGCACCAGCCATTCCGGCAGTAACGCCACCCCACCGCCTGCGAGCGCAAAAGCCATAAGGGCCTGAGCGCTGTCGGCAAACAAACGCGGCGCCTTTTTTATCTCCAGCATGTCAGGCGCACCGCTGGCATCTTTCACCTGCCAGCGCAGCGGCGAGGCTAAGCGCTCGTGGATAATCCAGTCGGCCTGCGCCAGCTGTGCAAGCGATTCGATCGGGTTTCCCGCAAGCCACTCGGGCGTCGCGACGGGGAGAATAGAAAAGTGAGAAATCAGTGCGGCGTGGTTGCGCGAATCAACAAGCGTCCCCAGCCGGATGGCCACGTCAAAGCGCTCCGAGATAAGGTCTGCGTGCAGTGACGACGAAACATGTCGGACGCGAAGATCCGTGTGCTGCTGGCTAAACCTGGCCAGCAGCGGCACCACGACCCGGGCGCCATATTCAGGCGTGGTCGTGATCCGCAGTTCACCGGTGAGTCCCGCATGGTTCGCACGGACATCATCCTGCAGCCGTTCGGCCTCCTTCAGAAGCGCCACGCTGCGCTGATGAAAAAGCACGCCCGCCTCGGTTAGCGTCAGGCGGCGGGTGGAGCGCAGCAGCAGCGTAACGCCCAGCTCATCTTCAAGCTGGCGGATATTGAAGCTGACGACCGCTTTTGTCAGCCCCATCGCCTCGGCGGCCGCCGTAAAACTGCCGGTGTCGGCCACCGCGATAAACATCTGCGTCCGCTGCAGGTTAATCATCATCACGCCCTTTACTGTCAAAATATTTTTGACAGTATATCGCGCTTTGTCAGGTTTATCCGTGATTCCCGAGCCGATACGATACGCCACCTCACCGGAGGATCCACCATGACGTATCGCAGCCAAGTTGCCGTTGTCTATCTGCTGGGCTTTTTTCTTGATTTGATCAACATGTTTATTGCCAGCGTCGCCTTTCCGGCGATGGCTCACGCCTTTAACACCACGCCTTCTGCCCTTGCCTGGGTCAGTAACGGCTACATTGCCGGCCTGACGCTGGCGATCCCGTTCAGCGGCCTGCTCTCGCGCCGCATCGGGCCAAAGCGCGTCATCCTGCTCTCGCTTTTTCTGTTCAGTGCCGCCTCCGCTGCGGCGGGCCTGTCTGCAACGCTGGAAAGTCTGATTGCCTGGCGAGTGCTTCAGGGCGTGGGAGGAGGCTTACTGATCCCCGTCGGACAGGCGCTGACCTGGCAACAGTTCAGGCCTCAGGAGCGTGCGAAGCTCTCTTCGGCGGTGATGCTGGTTGCGTTGCTTGCCCCGGCCTGCTCCCCGGCTATCGGGGGACTGCTGGTACAGACGCTAAGCTGGCGATGGATATTTTTCGCCACGCTACCGGTCGCTATCGTGACCTTCGTTCTGGCCTGCCTGTGGCTTAAACACGAAATGCCTGCGATGAACGCGGCCAGACTGCTAAACCTGACCTTGCTCGCGGACCCGCTTTTGCGTTTTTCCATGCTTGTCTATATCTGCGTACCCGGCGTATTTATTGGGGTGAACGTCACGGGCATGTTTTATCTTCAGAACGTGGCGAACATGAGCCCAGCCGCTACGGGCATGCTCATGCTGCCGTGGTCTGTGGCATCGTTTATCGCCATCACGGCAACGGGACGTTATTTTAACCGTATCGGCCCCCGCCCCCTGATCGTCATCGGCTGCCTGTTGCAGGCGACGGGCATTCTGCTTTTGATTGACGTCAGTTCGGCTACGCTGTTGCCTGCCGTCGCGTTTGCCCTGATGGGCGCCGGGGGAAGCCTGTGCAGCAGCACGGCTCAGAGCAGCGCGTTTCTGACAACGCGCCGGGACGAGATGCCGGATGCCAGCGCGCTGTGGAATCTCAATCGTCAATTGAGCTTTTTTGCCGGTGCCCTGCTGCTGGCGCAGGTGCTGAACCTGGCGCAGGCGTGGCTGACGCCACACGCCGCCTGGCACGGGATGTTTATTTTTGCCGCAGGCATGACCTTGCTGCCTGTACCGTACGTTTTTCGTCTTAACAATACGCAGGTGCTAAACCCGCTGCGACAGGAGAATTCATGACGCCTTTCGAACACGACATTATCGACCTCCACATTGCGCTTGAAGCATGGTTAGGCAAAGGTGAAGGCGAGGCCGACGCGCTGCTCGCCCGTTTCCAGCGCGATTTTCTGATGATCCCGCCGGGCGGTGTGCAGGTCGACTATAACGGCCTGGCCAGTTTTCTGGAAAAACAGCGCGGAAGCCGTCCCGGGCTGAAAATCGTCATTGACGAATTAACCACGATCCAGAGCGGCGAACGGGGTGCAGTGCTTCACTACCGGGAGACGCAAACCCGGCCAGACCTGCCCGTTAACGTGCGCTGGTCAACCGCGGTGCTTAATCAGGAAGGTGACAAAATAACCTGGCGTCTGCTGCACGAGACGGCGACGCAGCCGTAACACAAAAGAAAAAGGCCCGTCTCACGACGGGCCTTTTTTGACGAAAGGTTGCTTATTCGCGGAACAGCGCTTCGATATTCAGACCTTGCCCCTGCAGGATTTCACGCAGGCGACGCAGACCTTCAACCTGAATCTGACGAACACGTTCACGGGTCAGGCCAATTTCGCGGCCGACGTCTTCCAGTGTCGCAGCTTCATACCCCAGTAAACCGAAACGACGCGCCAGCACTTCACGCTGTTTGGCGTTCAGTTCGAACAGCCATTTGACGATGCTCTGTTTCATGTCATCGTCCTGCGTGGTGTCTTCCGGACCGTTATCTTTTTCATCGGCCAGGATGTCCAGCAGCGCTTTTTCGGAGTCGCCACCCAGCGGGGTGTCAACGGAGGTAATGCGCTCGTTGAGACGCAGCATACGGCTTACGTCATCAACCGGTTTATCGAGTTGTTCGGCAATTTCTTCTGCGCTTGGCTCGTGGTCCAGCTTATGGGACAACTCGCGCGCGGTACGCAGATACACGTTCAACTCTTTGACGATGTGAATCGGCAGGCGAATCGTACGGGTCTGGTTCATAATAGCCCGTTCGATGGTCTGACGAATCCACCAGGTCGCGTAGGTTGAGAAACGGAACCCGCGTTCCGGGTCAAACTTCTCAACTGCGCGGATGAGACCTAAGTTGCCCTCTTCAATCAGATCCAGCAGAGCCAGACCACGATTGCCGTAACGGCGGGCAATTTTCACGACCAGTCGCAGGTTACTTTCAATCATGCGACGACGCGAGGCCACATCACCACGCAAAGCACGACGTGCGAAATAGACTTCTTCTTCGGCCGTTAGCAGTGGGGAGTAACCAATCTCCCCAAGGTAAAGCTGAGTCGCGTCCAGTACACGCTGTGTGGCGCCCTGCGATAACAGCTCTTCTTCAGCCAAATCGTTATCACTGGGTTCCTCTTCTACTAAGGCTTTTTCGTCAAAAGCCTCTACTCCGTTCTCATCAAATTCCGCGTCTTCATTTAAATCATGAACTTTCAGCGTATTCTGACTCATAAGGTGGCTCCTACCCGTGATCCCTGAACGAGACACCCTGGCTGGCATGCCCCGTCAAATTATCGCTGCGGCAAGTACTGCAGCGGGTTTACGGATTTCCCCTTGTAACGAATTTCAAAATGCAAGCGTGTAGAACTGGTTCCGGTGCTACCCATGGTAGCGATTTTTTGCCCCGCCTTAACTTCTTGTTGTTCCCGGACCAGCATTGTGTCGTTATGGGCGTAGGCACTCAGGTAATCATCGTTGTGTTTGATGATGATAAGATTACCGTAACCGCGCAGAGCGTTACCGGCATACACAACGCGTCCATCTGCGGTCGCGATGATAGCCTGTCCTTTACTCCCTGCGATATCGATCCCTTTATTTCCCCCTTCGGAAGAAGAGAAGTTCTCGATAACCTTGCCGTCAGTCGGCCAGCGCCATGCAGAAATCGGCGAACTGGAGGTCATACTGCTGGCAGTCGGTTCAGTAGAGCTAACCACAGGTGCCGTAACCGGTGCTGTGACAGCAGTCGCAGTCCCTTTATTATTCGGCAACATTTTGTTAGCAGTCTGATCACCTGAATCCTCAGAATACGTAATTACAGGTTGTGAAGCAACCACCGTGGTGGATTTTTGTGCAGGCTTAACGCTGTTATTTTGAGCCGTCACATCGGCCGCTGAAACCGTGTTGCCAGGCGTAAGCGGCGTACCCGTCGCGTTGCCCACCTGGAGCGTTTGCCCGACTTCCAGACCATATGGGGCCTGGACGTTGTTGCGCTGCGCGAGGTCACGGAAATCGTTCCCGGTGATCCACGCAATGTAGAACAGCGTATCGCCGCGTTTCACGGTATAGGTGCTGCCACCGGTGTAGCTGCCTTTCGGAATGTTCCCATACTGACGGTTATAGACTATGCGGCCGTTTTGGGTCTGAACAGGCTGTTCAACTGGCTGAACCTGCATTGGCTGTGTAACAGGATGTTGCACAGGCTGAATTTGTGGTGTTTGCTGCGGCGCAGCCGTCCCCATTTTAGGTGGCGGCGTGATTAACATTCCGCTGGACGTGTTACCGGAGCCGCTGTTTCCGCCGACGGAACTGACGGGCGCAGGCGCGTTGTTAGAACTTGTACAGCCTGCCAGCCAGAGCGAAACCAGTGATAATGCCGCAACACGGCTGATGGTGAATTTAGGGCTTCCCGCGCTCATTTATCCCCCAGGAATGTGTTAACTACCAGTGACTTAAAATTTACCGTGATGGCACGAATCTTTCGCGCCACACCATACGCTGAATTTGCCTTAATAACCCTGGATAATTCCGAGTCTCAGGCCAACTCCCCCTTCACCAGAGGCACAAAGCGCACGGCTTCCACGGTGTCGATAATAAACTCGCCGCCGCGCCGACGAACGCGCTTCAACAGCTGCTGCTCGTCCCCGACAGGCAAAACCAGAATGCCCCCCTCATCCAGCTGCGACAACAGGGCAGCTGGAATTTCAGGCGGGGCCGCCGTCACGATGATCGCGTCAAACGGGGCGCGAGCCTTCCAACCCTGCCATCCATCACCGTGTCGTGTCGAAACATTATGTAAATCAAGTTGTTTCAGGCGACGACGCGCCTGCCACTGTAAACCTTTAATCCGCTCAACGGAGCATACGTGATGAACGAGATGCGCCAGGATCGCGGTCTGATACCCCGACCCGGTGCCAATCTCCAGCACGCGGGAGTCGGGCGTCAGCTCCAGCAGCTCCGTCATGCGAGCCACCATGTAAGGCTGCGAAATCGTCTGGCCCTGCCCGATGGGCAGCGCCACGTTTTCCCACGCTTTGTGTTCAAACGCCTCGTCTACAAATTTCTCACGCGGAACCAGGGCGAGCGCTTCAAGCACGTGCTCGTCGCGGATCCCCTGCGCGCGTAGTTGTTCCAGAAGAGTTTGTACACGTTTGTTTACCATTGCGCGTTCACTCCTGCGCGATCCAGCCAGCCCGACACCACATCATGCGCGCTATACGCGGTTAAATCTACGTGCAGCGGGGTAACCGAAACATAGCCTTCCTCCACGGCGGCAAAGTCGGTATCCGGACCCGCATCGCACTTATCGCCAGGAGGGCCGATCCAGTAAAGCGTGTTGCCGCGCGGATCCTGCTGCGGGATCACCTGATCGGCAGGATGTCGACTCCCGCAACGGGTGACGCGGATGCCTTTAATTTCATCGAGAGGAAGATCCGGCACGTTAATGTTGAGGATGCGTCCGGTACGCAACGGCTCGCGGCCGAGCGCCCGCAGGATCGAACAGGTCACCGCGGCGGCGGTGTCGTAGTGCGTGTAGCCGTTCAACGAGACCGCCAGCGCCGGGAATCCCAGATGGCGGCCTTCCATTGCGGCCGCCACGGTGCCAGAGTAAATCACGTCATCGCCGAGGTTAGGCCCGGCGTTAATGCCAGAAACGACGATATCCGGACGCGGCCGCATCAGCGCGTTCACGCCCAGAAAAACACAGTCGGTTGGCGTGCCCATCTGTACGGCAATATCGCCATTTTCAAAGGTAAAGGTGCGAAGCGACGACTCCAGCGTCAGTGAGTTAGACGCTCCACTGCGGTTACGATCGGGCGCCACAACCTGCACATCCGCAAACTCACGGAGGTGTTTCGCCAGGGTCTGAATGCCTGGCGCGTGGATCCCGTCATCGTTACTCAGCAATATTCGCATAATCACCCGAGGTGTTGATAAGTTCCCTGACAACACTGGTGGCAAAGCTGCCTGCCGGCAGCCAGAAGCGTAACTCGACGGTCACGTCATCCCACCAGTTCCAGCTTAACTGCTGCGGATAGAGCAGCATCGCGCGGCGTGCCGCGTCGACTTTTTCCCGCACCAGCAAGGACTGCAATTCTGGCGCATCCGCCACGGCTGACTGCTCGGCGGCCAGGGCCTCCCCCTGGGTTCCCCAGTCGCCCGTACCGGGCAACGCGGCGGTGATCAGCAGCCCTTTTGCGTCCACGCGCGACTGGACATCGGCCATCTCTTCGGCCGTTGCCACAAACCAGCTTCCGCGTCCCGCTAATTGTAGCGCATCGCCAACAACAACTTGATTCGCGTCTGGTTTTTTCAGCCTTTCGCTCACAATCTGATTAAACAACGCACTGCGGGCCGCCGACAACCAAAAACTGCGTTTATTCCTGTCACGCACCGGCGCGTCGCTTTGCGCCCAGCGCAGTGCGCCCTGCAGGTTGCTGCCGCCGATGCCAAAGCGCTGCGCGCCAAAGTAGTTCGGTACGCCGCGGTCGCTGATGGCATTCAGGCGTTTTTCAACGTCTTCACGGTCAGTCACTTCGCGCAGCACCAGCGTAAACGCGTTGCCTTTTAACGCGCCCAGACGCAGTTTGCGCTTGTGGCGGGCATATTCCAGTACCTTACAGCCCTCAAGCTCAAATTTGCTTAAATCAGGCATCGCATTGCCGGGAACGCGCGCGCAGAGCCACTGTTCCGTGACGGCGTGTTTATCTTTCTGCCCGGCAAAGCTCACCTCGCGGGCATGAATTTTGAGGAATTTTGCCAGCGCGTCGGCCACAAAGCGGGTATTGCAGCCATTTTTCAGAATACGCACCAGGATATGTTCGCCTTCGCCATCCGGCTCAAAGCCCAGATCCTCCACCACGAGGAAATCTTCCGGGCTGGCTTTCAGCACCCCGCTCCCCTGCGGCTTACCGTGCAGGTATGTCAGGTTGTCGAATTCTGTCATTTGCTCGCCTTCACCAGCAGCGCCACGGCTTCACAGGCAATCCCTTCGCCGCGACCGGTAAAGCCCAGCTTCTCGGTCGTCGTCGCTTTGACGTTCACGTCGTCCATGTGGCAGCCCAGATCTTCTGCAATAAATACGCGCATCTGCGGAATGTGCGGCAGCATTTTTGGGGCCTGAGCGATAATCGTCACGTCGACGTTGCCAAGGGTGTAGCCTTTCGCCTGGATGCGGCGCCACGCTTCGCGCAGCAGTTCACGGCTGTCCGCCCCTTTAAACGCCGGGTCGGTGTCCGGGAATAGCTTGCCGATATCACCCAGTGCGGCAGCGCCCAGCAGCGCGTCGGTCAGCGCATGCAGCGCCACGTCGCCATCAGAATGCGCCAGCAGCCCTTTTTCATAAGGAATGCGCACGCCGCCAATGATAATTGGGCCTTCTCCGCCAAAGGCGTGTACATCAAAACCGTGTCCAATTCGCATTATGCCTTCTCCTGATGGGTCGAACGGGTAAGATAAAATTCCGCGAGCTGTAAATCTTCCGGACGCGTCACTTTAATATTATCAGCACGTCCTTCAACAAGCTCAGGGTGGAAACCGCAGTACTCCAGCGCAGAGGCTTCGTCCGTGATGGTCGCACCTTCGTTAAGCGCGCGCGTTAAGCAGTCGTGGAGTAATTCGCGGGGGAAAAATTGCGGCGTCAGCGCGTGCCAGAGATCGACGCGATCGACGGTGTGGGCGATAGCCCGTTTGCCCGGCTCGGCACGCTTCATGGTGTCGCGCACGGGGGCGGCCAGAATGCCACCCACTTTGCTGGTTTCGCTCAATGCCAGCAGGCGAGCGAGATCGTCCTGATGCAGGCACGGACGCGCCGCGTCATGGACCAGCACCCACGGCGCATTACCGGCCGCCTGAATGCCTGCCAGCACGGAATCGGCGCGCTCGGCACCGCCATCGACAACGGTAATCTGTGGATGATTTGCCAGAGGGAGCTGCGCGAAGCGCGCATCGCCGGGGCTGATAGCGATGATCGCTCGCGTCACCCGCGGGTGCGCCAGCAGCGCCGCCACGGCGTGCTCGAGGATCGTTTTATCGCCAATAGAGAGGTATTGCTTGGGACATTCTGTCTGCATGCGCCGGCCAAAACCTGCGGCCGGCACCACGGCGCATACGTCCGAAAAAGTTACTGCCATGTCGTAATCCTGGGCCTGATTATCGATTGTTTTGTGCTGAGCCCTGATTGCGTTTAGACGCATCCGGAACCAGACGATAAAAGGTTTCGCCCGGCTTAGTCATACTGAGTTCATTGCGTGCGCGTTCCTCAATCGCCTCTTGCCCGCCATTGAGGTCATCAATTTCAGCGAAGAGTTGATCGTTTCGCGCCTTAAGTTTGGCGTTTGTTGCCTGCTGAGCTGCGACGTCATCGCTCACCCGGCTATAGTCGTGCAGTCCGTTCTTACCGAACCACAGCGAATATTGCAGCCAGATTAGCAAAGCCAGCAACAGCAGCGTTAGTTTACCCATCCTGCCCCCTGAAAAACGGCATCATCATCCCAAGACTTCCCCAGAGCACTACGCCGGGGTAACAGAGATGCCGCAACATCGCGGGCAAATGTACCACATTTTTTCCGCAGAATCGTCCTGCTCAATATCGTTACACAGTTGGTTACGGTTTGAATTATGGCTGAAGTTAGCCCATGAGCCACAAAAATAACAGACCAAACATCAGCACCACCGTCACAATCGTGACCACGGTACTGTACAGGAGCTTGCCGTTGAGCAGCGAGTGAAGCGCAATGCCGACGACAACCGCCACGGGCATCAGCGCCAGAAAGAAAGGCCAGGTGTAGAGAAAGAAGAACAGCGTGTTGCCGCCGTAGATCAGAAACGGGATACCCAGCGCCAGCAACCATGAGACGAAGCCAATGATGGCCCCAGGAAATGACCAGGTCGTTTCGTCGTCGGTCGCAAGCGGCTCCGACCCGGTGGTGGTGATGTAATGTTCACTGTTGCGCATAGCTAGTCCTGTGACCGTGACTCATCGTTCGGGAAGACAGCTCCCGAACGATACCGTCTCAGGATCTGATAATATCGTCCCGTCTGAGCAGGTCTAATAATTGGCTTACTAAATTTGTTACCAATTGTTGACCCTCCAGGTGAATTTCTGGCGATTCAGGCGCTTCGTATACCGCGTCAATGCCGGTGAAGTTGCGCAATTCTCCGGCACGCGCTTTTTTGTACAGCCCTTTCGGGTCGCGCGCTTCGCAAACCTCCAGCGGCGTATCCACAAACACTTCGATAAAGCGATCCTGACCGACCCGTTCGCGCACCATCTGGCGCTCGGCGCGGTGTGGAGAGATAAATGCGGTCAGCACCACCAGCCCGGCGTCGGCCATCAGGCTGGCGACCTCCCCGACCCGGCGGATGTTCTCTTTGCGGTCGTCGTCGCTGAACCCTAAATCGCTGCACAGGCCATGGCGCACGTTGTCGCCATCCAGCAGGTACGTGCTTACGCCCTGCTGATGCAATGCCTCTTCCAGCGCGCCCGCCACCGTCGATTTACCCGAGCCGGACAGCCCGGTAAACCACAGCACAACTCCACGGTGACCGTGGAGCTGTTCGCGCTGGGCGACGGTGACCGGATGAGGATGCCAGACGACGTTCTCATCATGGGCAGCCATTACTTGCCTCCCAGCAGATCGCGCGCGCCCCAGTGCGGGAAGTGCTTACGCACCAGCGCGTTCAGCTCCAGCTCAAAGGCGCTGAATTCTGAAGCCGCGGACGCCTGTTCGTTTGGCTCACGGACCATCCCCGCGCCGACGGTGACGTTCGTCAGGCGGTCAATAAAGATAAGCCCGCCCGTCACCGGATTTTGCTGATACGGATCCAGCACCAGCGGTTCGTCAAAGGTCAGATCGACCAGACCAATACCGTTCAGCGGCAGCTCTGTGACCTCGCGCTGGGTCAGGTTGTTGATGTCCACCTGGAACTGAATACCGTCCACGCGAGCGCGGGTCTTCTTGCCGGCGATTTTGATGTCGTAGCTCTGGCCCGGCGTCAGCGGTTGCTCCGCCATCCACACCACATCCACGGAAGCCCCCTGCACGGCGGCCAGCGTTTCCTGGGCATCCACCAGTAGATCGCCCCGGCTGATATCAATCTCGTCTTTCAGCACCAGCGTAACCGCTTCACCGGCGCCTGCGTCCTGCAGGTCACCGTCGAAGGTGACGATGCGTGCGATGGTCGATTCCACACCGGATGGCAGCACCTTGACGCGCTGCCCTACCTTCACGCTCCCGGAGGCAATCGTGCCGGAGAAGCCGCGGAAATCAAGGTTTGGACGGTTGACGTACTGCACCGGGAAGCGCATCGGCTGAGTGTCGACCACGCGCTGAATTTCAACCGTCTCCAGCACCTCCAGCAGCGTCGGGCCGCTGTACCACGGCATGTTCGCGCTCTGGGAGGCGACGTTATCCCCTTCCAGCGCCGAGAGCGGCACAAAGCGGATATCCAGGTTGCCCGGCAGCTGTTCGGCAAAGGTCAGGTAGCTCTGGCGGATCTCCTCGAACTTCTCTTCGCTGAAGTTCACCAGATCCATCTTGTTGACCGCCACCACCAGGTGTTTGATCCCCAGCAGCGTGGAGATAAAGCTGTGGCGACGGGTCTGATCCAGCACGCCTTTACGGGCGTCGATCAGCAGGATCGCCAGGTCGCAGGTCGACGCGCCGGTCGCCATATTGCGGGTGTACTGTTCGTGCCCCGGGGTGTCGGCGATAATAAATTTGCGCTTCTCGGTAGAGAAATAGCGGTAGGCCACGTCAATCGTGATGCCCTGCTCGCGCTCCGCCTGCAGGCCATCCACCAGCAGTGCCAGATCCAGCTTTTCGCCCTGGGTACCGTGACGCTTACTGTCGTTATGCAGGGAGGAGAGCTGATCTTCATAAATCTGGCGCGTATCGTGCAGCAGGCGGCCAATCAGGGTACTTTTCCCGTCATCCACGCTGCCGCAGGTCAGAAAACGCAGCAGGCTTTTGTGTTGTTGCGCATGCAGATACGCTTCCACGCCGCCTTCGTTGGCAATTTGTTGAGCAATAGTGGTATTCATGGCGGCTCCTTAGAAATAACCCTGACGTTTCTTCAGCTCCATGGAGCCTGCCTGGTCGCGGTCAATCACGCGCCCCTGTCGCTCGCTGGTGGTCGACACCAGCATCTCTTCGATGATCTCCGGCAGCGTCTGGGCGTTGGATTCCACCGCGCCGGTCAGCGGCCAGCAGCCGAGGGTGCGGAAACGCACCATCTGTTTTTTGATCACTTCACCCGGCTGCAGGTCGATGCGATCGTCGTCGATCATCATCAGCATGCCGTCACGCTCCAGCACCGGGCGCTCGGCGGCCAGGTACAGCGGAACGATCTCGATGTTTTCCAGATAGATGTACTGCCAGATATCCAGCTCGGTCCAGTTGGAGAGCGGGAAGACGCGGATGCTTTCGCCCTTGTTAATCTGGCCGTTGTAGTTGTGCCACAGCTCCGGACGCTGGTTTTTGGGGTCCCAGCGGTGGAAGCGATCGCGGAAGGAGTAGATACGCTCTTTGGCGCGGGATTTCTCTTCGTCACGGCGCGCGCCGCCGAAGGCCGCGTCAAAACCGTATTTGTTCAGCGCCTGCTTCAGCCCTTCGGTTTTCATGATATCGGTGTGTTTGGCGCTGCCGTGCACGAACGGGTTAATGCCCATCGCCACCCCTTCCGGGTTTTTATGCACCAGCAGCTCGCAGCCGTAGGCTTTCGCGGTACGATCGCGGAACTCGTACATCTCGCGGAATTTCCAGCCGGTGTCCACGTGCAGCAGCGGAAACGGCAGCGTGCCCGGATAAAACGCTTTACGCGCCAGATGCAGCATGACGCTGGAATCTTTACCGATGGAGTACATCATCACCGGGTTAGAAAACTCGGCGGCCACTTCGCGGATAATATGGATACTTTCCGCTTCGAGCTGCCGCAGGTGTGTAAGACGTTTTTGGTCCATAACCGTTCCTTAAGCCAAATTTACAACAGAAGAACCAAAGCCTTCTGTATCGGTTGTGTGCTGAAACCAGGCGAGCGTGCTGTGCAGCTGCACCACTTCCCCCACCACGATCAGGGCAGGCATCGGGGCGTCTTTCGCCAGGGTTGCAAGGTCTTGAAGTGTGCCGACAGCAACATGCTGATCGACGCGCGTGCCGCGAGAAATGACGGCGACGGGGGTCGTCGCCTCGCGACCGTGCTGAATAAGCTGTTCGCTGATGTCCGCCGCCTTCATCGTGCCCATGTATATCGCCAGCGTCTGGCGGCTCTGGGCGAGATGCGACCAGTCGAACGGCGTGCTGTCCGCCTTGTAGTGGCCGGTCACAAAGGTGACGCTCTGGGCGTAATCGCGGTGGGTCAACGGGATACCGGCGTAGGCCGTTACCGCAGAAGCCGCCGTGATGCCGGGCACCACCTGGAACGGAACGCCCGCTTCGGCTGCCGCCTGCAGCTCTTCGCCGCCGCGACCGAAAATGAACGGATCGCCCCCCTTCAGGCGCACCACGGTTTTTCCCGCTTTCGCGGCGTCAATTAGCATCTGGTTGGTGTCGTGCTGCGGCACCGAGTGTTCGCCCGCCCGTTTGCCGACGCAGATTTGCTCCGCGTCGCGACGGATCAGCTCGCGCACGCCGTCGGTGACCAGGTGGTCGTAGAACACCACGTCCGCATCCTGCAGCACCTGCAGGCCGCGCAGCGTCAGGAGCCCGGCATCGCCCGGCCCCGCGCCCACCAGAATGATCTCCCCGCCCGTACTGCCGGGGTTATCCAGTTCGTCCTCGAGGATTTTCTGCGCCGCTGTCTCATTACCGGCATGCATCAGGCTGGCAAAGCGGCCGCGAAACACGCGTTCCCAGAAGCGACGGCGCTCCGTCACGCTGGTCAGGCGGGTTTTCAGATGGTTGCGCCAGTAGCTGGCTTTCTCCGCCATGCGCCCGAGGCTGGTCGGCAGCAGCGCTTCGATTTTTTCCCGCAGCACGCGCGCCAGCACCGGTGCGGTACCGCCGGAGGAGATCGCCACCAGCAGCGGCGAACGGTCAACGATCGACGGGAAAATAAACGAGCATAAAGGCTGGTCGTCCACCACGTTCACCAGGCGGTAACGGGCCTGAGCGGCGTCGGAGATCCGCTGGTTCAGTTCACGATCTACGGTCGCCGCAATTACCAGCACGACGCTGTCGATTTGTGACTCGTCGAAATCCGCCTCTTCAACGACTTTCACCTGGGCCCCTGCGCGCTGCAGAAACACGATTTTGCGATCGGCGATTTCACCCGTGCCAACCACCAGCACCGGTTTCTCTTTAATCGCAGCAAATAAGGGCAGATAGTCCACAGGCAACAACTCACTAACAACGAGGAATAGAGGGACTATAGGGGGCGGCTTAGACCGAATGAAATTACGAATTGGAATGAGTAGTTACTCAATGGAATAACGCTGTGAAAAAGCTAATACCAAAAAGTGCTTAACGCGCGAAATTTCGGGCATTTAAGAACGATTCAAATTGTGTATGGACGATCACAGTTTCATACTAGGCGGGTTATTATTTTGCTCTGTTTTTAAGGACTCACTATGTTTTCCGCAACGCGCCACCGTATTGCTGCCCTGGCGCTCGGCGTTTGCTTTATTCTTCCTGCCCAGGCAAAAAACCAACCTTATGGTGAAATCGCCACTATGCAGGCGCGGCATATTGCCACCGTTTTCCCTGGCCGCATGACCGGATCGCCTGCGGAAATGCTCTCCGCGGACTATCTTCGTCAGCAGTTTGCCGACATGGGTTACCAGAGCGATATCCGATCGTTTAATAGCCGCTACGTCTATACCTCGCGAAATAAAACGAAAAACTGGCATAACGTGACCGGCAGTACGGTGATTGCGGCCCACGAAGGCAGCGCAAAAGAGCAAATTATCATTATGGCGCACCTTGATACCTACGCCCCGATGAGTGACGCCGATACGGATAACAATCTTGGCGGGCTGACGCTGCAGGGCATGGACGATAATGCCGCAGGCCTGGGCGTGATGCTCGAACTGGCCGAGCGGATGAAAGATATTCCGACCCAATATGGCATTCGTTTTGTTGCCACCAGCGGTGAGGAAGAGGGCAAACTCGGCGCTGAGAATCTCCTTAAGCGTATGAGCGCTGAGGAGAAGAAAAATACGCTGCTGGTGATTAACCTCGACAACCTGATCGTCGGCGACAAGCTCTATTTCAACAGCGGGCAGAGTACGCCGGGTACCGTGCGGAAACTGACGCGCGACCGGGCCCTGGCGATAGCCCGCAGCCATGGGGTTTATGCCACCAGCAATCCCGGCGGTAACCCGGATTATCCGCGAGGCACAGGCTGCTGCAACGACGGGGAAGTGTTCGATAAGGCGGGCATTCCGGTGCTGTACGTGGAAGCGACGAACTGGGCGCTGGGCAAAAAAGATGGCTACCAGCAGCGGGCTAAATCGAAGGCCTTCCCGGACGGGACGAGCTGGCACAACGTGATGCTGGACAATCAGCAGCACATCGATCGCGCGCTGCCGCAGCGGATTGAGCACCGCAGTCGTGATGTGGTGAAGGTGATGCTGCCGCTGGTGAAGGAGCTGGCGAAAGCGGGGAAAGCCTGAGGCCGTTAAGCCCGGTGGCGGCTACGCCTTACCGGGCCTACATATGGAACGAGCCTTAGTAGGCCCGGTAAGCGCAGCGCCACCGGGCAAAAAGGTTATCACCCTTCGTGCAACCCGCACTCGCGCTTCAGCCCGAAGAATCGCGTCTCTTCTTCCGCCATGCCCGGTTCCCACTTACGCGTGGTGTGGGTATCGCCCACCGACAGATAGCCCTGGTCCCACAGCGGATGGTATTTCAGCCCGTGCTTTTGCAGGTACTGGTACACCGTCCGGTTATCCCAGTCGATAATCGGCAGCACTTTAAACACCCCGCGCTGCACCGCCAGCACCGGTAAGGTTGCCCGGCTGCCGGACTGCTCACGGCGCAGGCCCGCGAACCACGTCTGGGCATTAAGCTCTTTCAGCGCCCGGTTCATCGGCTCGACCTTGTTGATCTCATTGTATTTCTCAATGCCCTCAACGCCCTGCTCCCACAGCTTGCCGTAGCGCGCCTCCTGCCAGGCCGCGCTTTCCGTCGCGCGGTAGACCTTGAGGTTCAGCCTGAGCTTGTCCGTCAGCTCGTCAATAAACTGATAGGTTTCCGGGAACAGATAGCCGGTATCGGTGAGGATCACCGGAATGTCCGGACGGATCTGATTCACCAGATGCAGGCTGACCGCCGCCTGAATACCAAAGCTTGACGAGAGCACATACTCTCCCGGCAGGTTTTCCAGCGCCCACGCCACGCGCCCTTCAGCGTCCAGCTTTTCAAGGTGGGCATTGGTTTCTGCCAGCGCCAGAATGCGTTCGACTTTTGGCAGGTCATTAAGGGCGTTTAGATCGAGTTCGGACATAGTTACCTCTCGTGTTTACTCCCAGAAATCCCTGGCGGGATCGAGCACCGGGCGAATGATGCCCGCACGCACCGTAAAGTCGCCGAAGCCTTCACCCGCTTCGCGCTCTTTCGCCCAGCGCCCGACAAGCTCGTCGATGGAATCAAGAATTTCCGGCTCGGTGATGTTCTCGCGGAACATACGCGGAATGCGCGTGCCGATACGGTTACCGCCCAGGTGCAGGTTGTAGCGCCCCGGCGCTTTCCCCACCAGCCCCAGTTCGGCCAGCATCGCGCGACCGCAGCCGTTCGGGCAGCCCGTCACGCGCATAACAATATGCTCGTCCGGAATGCCGTGTTTTTCCAGAATCGCTTCTACCTTGTCAGTGAATGACGGCAGGAAACGTTCCGCTTCGGCCATCGCCAGCGGGCAGGTCGGGAACGACACGCAGGCCATTGAGTTTTCACGCTGCGGCTTCACCGCATCCATCAACCCATGTTCGCGCGCCAGCTTCTCGATCTTCGCCTTCTGGCTTTCCGGCACGCCGGCAATGATCAGGTTCTGGTTAGCGGTGATGCGGAACTCGCCCTTATGGATCTTCGCAATTTCCAGCAGGCCGGTTTTCAGCGGACGCCCCGGATAATCCAGAATACGGCCGTTTTCGATAAACAGCGTCAGGTGCCATTTATTGTCGATACCCTTCACCCAGCCAATGCGATCGCCGCGACCGGTGAATTCGTAAGGGCGGATCGGCTCAAACTTGATGCCCGCGCGACGCTCCACTTCCGCTTTGAACGTCTCGACGCCCACGCGCTCCAGGGTGTATTTGGTTTTCGCGTTTTTACGGTCGGTACGGTTACCCCAGTCGCGCTGGGTCGTCACCACCGCTTCCGCCACGGCCAGCGTGTGCTCCAGCGGCAGGAAACCGAACTCGCTGGCGGTGCGGGCATAGGTTTTCTTGTTACCGTGTTCAATGGACAGACCGCCGCCCACCAGCAGGTTAAAGCCAATCAGCTTGCCGTTTTCGGCAATCGCCACGAAGTTCATGTCGTTGGCGTGCAGGTCGATATCGTTCTGCGGCGGGATCACTACCGTGGTTTTAAACTTACGCGGCAGGTAGGTCTGACCGAGGATCGGTTCTTCGTCCGTAGTCGCGACTTTTTCCTGATCGAGCCAGATCTCCGCATAGGCGCGCGTGCGCGGCAGCAGGTGCTCGGAGATCTTCTTCGCCCACTCGTACGCTTCAGCGTGCAGCTCGGACTCATACGGGTTCGAGGTGCAGAGCACGTTACGGTTCATGTCGTTGGCGGTCGCCAGCGCGTCCAGCCCAACGGAGTGCAGCATCTGGTGCACCGGCTTGACGTTCTTCTTCAGAATGCCGTGGAACTGGAAGGTCTGACGGTTGGTCAGACGGATGCTGCCGTAGATCGTGTTTTCACCGGCAAACTTGTCGATCGCCTGCCACTGTTTGGTGGTAATCACCCCGCCCGGCAGACGGCAGCGCAGCAGCATCGCGTGACGCGGCTCCAGCTTCTGCTCTGCACGCTCGGCGCGGATGTCGCGGTCGTCCTGCTGGTACATGCCGTGGAAACGGATCAGCAGGAAGTTGTCGCCTTTGAAACCGCCGGTGAGACCGTCATTCAGATCTTCAGCAATGGTGCCACGCAGATAGTTGCTTTCCAGCTTCATGCGCTCGGCGTCTGTCAGTTTACCTTCGACCACCAGTGGCCCTGGATGTTTTTCGCTCATTAGTAGACATCTCGCTGATAACGGCGCTCAACGCGCAGCTCACTTAAAAATTCATCCGCCGCTTCGGCATCCATACCGCCGAATTCGGCAATCACTTCCAGCAAAGTCTGCTCAACGTCTTTCGCCATGCGATTAGCGTCGCCGCAGACATAAATGTGGGCACCGTCATTGATCCAGCGCCACAGCTCTGCGCCCTGTTCGCGCAGTTTGTCTTGTACGTATACTTTTTCTTTCTGGTCGCGGGACCAGGCCAGATCGATGCGGGTCAGTACGCCTTCTTTCACATAGCGCTGCCACTCCACCTGGTAGAGGAAATCTTCCGTAAAGTGCGGGTTGCCGAAGAACAGCCAGTTTTTACCCGGCGCGCCATCCGCCGCGCGCTGCTGCATGAAGGCGCGGAACGGCGCAATGCCGGTGCCCGGGCCAATCATGATGACCGGCGTTTCCGGGTTTGCAGGCAGGCGGAAGTTGTCGTTGTGCTCGATAAAGACGCGCACTTCGCCCTCTTCTTCCACGCGGTCTGCCAGGAAGCCCGATGCTCCACCCGTACGGGCGCGGCCTTCGATGTCGTAGCGCACCACGCCGACGGTGATATGCACTTCGCTCTCCACCTCGGCCTGAGACGAGGCAATCGAGTACAGGCGTGGGGTCAGCGGACGCAGCAGGCCGATCAGCGCATCGGCATCCAGCTGAGCCGGAGAGAAGCGCACCATATCGACAATCGGCGTCGTCGCGGCGTAATGCTGCAGCTTCGCCTTGTCGCCCACCAGCGGCAGCAGGGATTCGCTGCGCGTTAAGGTGGCATAATTTTCGACGATATTCGGGGTATTCACCGTCAGCTCAAAATGCCACTGCAACGCTTCAGAAAGCGGCTGCGTTTTGCCGTCAACGGTGACGGGCTCGTCGCCTTTCAGCCACAGCAGCTCAACCAGCTCTTTCACCAGCGCCGGATCGTTCTGATACCAGACGCCCAGCGCATCGCCAGGCTGATAGCGCAGGCCCGAGTCGCCGAGATCGATTTCGATATGGCGAACGTCTTTTTCGGAATCGCGGCCGGTAATTTTCTGGTTCACCGACAGGCTCGCCGCCAGCGGCGCCTCTTTGGTGTACGGGCTGGTGTGGATGTCGTTAACAGCCCCCGTCGCGGTGAACGCGGCCTGGGTTGACGTCTCTTTCGGCACGCGCGCTTTTAGCACGTCAACGATGCGGGCACGCCATTCAGCGGCGGCGGCCTGGTATTCAACATCCGCGTCAACGCGGTCCAGCAGGCGCTCTGCGCCCAGCTCCGCCAGCCTGCTGTCGAAGTCTTTGCCGGACTGGCAGAAGAATTCATAGGAGGTATCGCCCAGGCCAAAGACGGCAAACGCCGTGCCATCCAGCTTCGGCGCTTTTTTCGAGAACAGGAACTTATGCAGCGCCACCGCTTCTTCTGCGGGTTCACCTTCACCCTGCGTAGAAGCCACCACCACCAGCAGTTTTTCTGACGCGATTTGCTTAAATTTATAATCCCCGGCGTTGACCAGGTTCACGTTCAGCCTGGCGGCCAGCAGGTCGTCACGCAGCGCTTCGGCCACGCGGCGGGCGTTACCCGTCTGCGAGGCGGAAATCAGGGTAATGGCCGGAATTTCTACGGCCGTGGCCGGTGCACCCGCCACAGCGCCAGGCTGCTGATTAAGCATTCCCCAGAAATAACCGGAGACCCAGGCAAGCTGAGTGGGAGAAAAATCAGAGGTGGCAGCCTGAAGGCGCGCCAGCTGCTCCGGGTTCAGGGGAAGCAAGTTTGAAGGTGGGGCCTGTGTTGTCATGCGTCGTTATGTTCCAGTAGCCAAGCGGACTTTAAGCGAATAAATCCAAACTGAAGATAAGGTTAACGGCGAGGATAATAACAATTAAAGAAGGGATGGAAATAATAAATAACCAAATGGACTAACCTGTTTTGGTTGTCATGCTTAGCGATAAAACCGATTAAATAATTATTTGAAATATAAGAACAAATAGCGATAAACATCCCGTATACGAGGCGGTTGCCGCTCAGAGCCGTTTTAGTTAATGCTAAAAATTGTGCTTTCCGGTACTATGCGGCGGTTTTTTCCGCATTACTGAGAGCGATCATGTCCACCACACTGTTTAAAGATTTCACCTTCGAAGCCGCCCACCACCTTCCGCATGTCCCTGAAGGGCATAAATGTGGCCGTCTGCACGGGCATTCGTTCATGGTGCGTCTTGAGATCACCGGTGAAGTTGATCCGCATACCGGTTGGATCATGGATTTTGCCGAGCTGAAGGCCGCGTTTAAGCCGACCTACGATCGTCTGGATCACTACTTCCTGAATGAGATCCCGGGCCTTGAAAACCCGACCAGCGAAGTGCTGGCAAAATGGATTTGGGATCAGATGAAACCGCAAGTACCGCTACTGAGCGCGGTGATGATCAAAGAGACCTGTACGGCTGGCTGCGTGTATCGCGGCGAGTGATGCTTGCCGGGTGGCGGCTTCGCCTTACCCGGCCTACAAAAGCCTCGAAACCCAGGCCCGGTAAGCGCTCGCGCCACCGGGCTTTTTTTCAGGCAATATTCAGATACTTGTGCGTCTGCATCGACAGGCGCCAGTTGCGCGCAATACAGGTTTCAATGCACAGGCGCGTTGCATCGTCTTTCTGGCTGATAGGCTGCAGGGCAATGACCCGCTGCTTTTCGTCCGTCAGCGTGGCCAGCAGTTCATCCAGCGCTTCGATATCACGCACGCGTCCTACCGGGTGCTTAATCTCATCCGCGCGCTCCAGCGCCTGAGACAGCACGTCATACCCACCGCGCATATTCACTTTTGGCGATACCGTCACCCAGGTGGTGTGCGAGCAGCGCACTTCATGGGTGCCGCTGGTTTCGATCTGGCAGCTGTAGCCGTTCTTTTCGAGCAGCTCGGTCAGCGGCGTCAGATCGTGGATGCAGGGTTCACCGCCGGTGATCACCACGTGACGCGCCGTCCAGCCCTGACGACCAATGATGGCGAGCAGATCTTCGGCACTGCCCGCGCCCCACTTATCGCTCTCTTTGGTTTTCGCCAGAATGCTAAACAGCGACACTTCCCGATCTGCGAGCTTATCCCACGTATGTTTGGTATCACACCAGGCACAGCCAACCGGGCATCCCTGTAAACGAATGAAAATAGCGGGAACGCCGGTAAAGTAACCCTCGCCTTGCAGGGTCTGGAACATCTCGTTAATCGGGTACTGCATAGTCATCTCAGTAAAGGGGATAAACGATAAGTATCGCAGATCCCCGCCGGATGGTCATGCTCCATCGGTGCTTTACGCGCCAATCGCCGCCATAAACCGTTCCGTGATTTGCTGCGGACGGGTGATCGCGCCGCCGACCACCACCGTATGCGCGCCCAGCGCCAGACACCTGGCCGCACGCTCGGGGGTATCCACGTTGCCTTCGGCAACCACGGGCACCGTCACGGCGGCCAGCACCGCCTTCAGGAAGGCGCAGTCGTTTTCCGGAAGTGAATGGCCCGCCGTTTCCGCCGTGTAGCCGTAAAGCGTGGTGCCGACGCAGTCGAAGCCCAGCGCCTGCGCCGTCACGGCTTCCTCCACGGAGGAGATATCCGCCATCAGCAGCACCGCGGGATAACGTGCGCGGATGCGCGAGACCAGCGTTTCCAGAGATTCTCCGCCGGGACGTGACCGCGCCGTCGCATCAAGCGCAATGATGTCCGGCGAGACGCTCATGAGCTCATCCACCTCTTTCATTGTCGCGGTGATAAACACCTCGCTTTCGGGATAATCCCGTTTGATGATGCCGATGACCGGCAAAGACACCTGCTGCCTGATGGCCTCGATATCCACCACGCTGTTCGCGCGAATGGCGGCAGCCCCGCCCTGTGCCGCAGCCAGCGCCATGCGCGACATAATAAACGGGCTGTGCAGCGGTTCATTTTCCAGCGCCTGACAGGAGACGACCAGTTTTCCCTTCAGGTTATCCAGTACAGTTTTCATTACGATAAGATCTCTTCCACTTCGTTTTTGATAATCGTGACGTGCGGGCCATAAATGACCTGAACGCCGTTGCCGCGCACGATAACGCCGCGCGCCCCGGTGGCTTTCAGTGCCGACTCATTCACTTTGCTGCCGTCTTTAACCGTGACGCGAAGACGCGTGGCGCAGCAGTCCACCTCGTCCAGATTCTCTTTTCCGCCTAATCCGGCGATCACCGCGGCTGCGCGTTCGTTTTGCGGCAGACTGACCTCATCAGCCATCGCCTCCTTTTCCCGACCTGGCGTCGCGAAATCAAAGCGGTTAATCAGATAGCGGAAGGTAAAGTAGTAAAGGAAGAACCACGCTACGCCGACCAGCGGAACGAACATCCAGTTGGTTTTGGCTTCTCCCTGCAAAATGCCGAACAGCACGAAGTCGATGAAACCGCCGGAGAAGGTTTGCCCGATGGTGATATGCAGCATGTGCGCGAGCATGAATGCCAGCCCGTCAAACAGCGCATGGATGACGTAGAGCACCGGCGCAATAAACAGGAACGAGAATTCGATAGGCTCGGTAATCCCGGTCAGGAACGAGGTTAACGCCGCAGAAAGCAGCAGCCCGGCAACGCGTTTTTTGTTCTCGGGTTTTGCCGTGTGGTACATCGCCAGGCACGCCCCGAGTAGGCCAAACATCATCGTAATAAAGCGCCCGGACATGAAGCGTGACGTGCCCTCATAGAAATGTTGCGTGTTCGGGTCAGCCAGCTGAGCGAAGAAGATCCGCTGCGTGCCTTCCACCAGGTGACCGTTGACAATCTCACTCCCGCCAAGCGCGGTGGTCCAGAAAGGCAGGTAGAAGATGTGGTGCAGACCGAACGGACCCAGCATGCGTAAAATGAAGCCGTACAGCAAAGTGCCCAGATAGCCGGTCGCATCCACCAGCCCGCCGAGACCAAAAATCAGCTTCTGGAAATGCGGCCAGACCACGGTCATGAGCGCACCGACGAGTATCGCCGCCAGCGAGCTGATGATAGGAACAAAGCGCGAGCCGCCAAAAAAGCCCAGGAACTGCGGAAGTGCAATCTTGTTAAACCGATGATGGAGCGCGCAGGTTACCAGCCCAATCACCACGCCGCCAAAGACGCCGGTTTCCAGCGTCTGAATACCCAGCGTCATGCCCTGCCCCACGGCCCCCGGGTTCTCATGCGCCAGTTTGCCGGTGAGGATCAGCAGCGCGTTGATGGTGGCATTCATCACCAGAAACGCGAGTAACGCCGCCAGACCCGCCGTGCCCTTATCGCTTTTTGCCAGCCCGACGGCCACCCCAACGGCAAACAGCACCGAGAGGTTCGCAAACACGATGGATCCTGCGCTGCTCATGATGGTGAAAATGGCCTGCAGCCAGCTCACGTCTAAAAACGGATAGGCCGCCAGCGTGTTGGGATTGGATAGCGCGCCGCCTATCCCCAGCAGCAGACCTGCCGCAGGCAGCACGGCAATCGGCAACATAAAGGATTTGCCAAAGCGCTGCGCTTTTTCAAACCATCCCCCTGAAGAAGCCCCACTGAATATTTGCATCATTTTTTCATCCCCCCATTAATAGATGAAAATTTTTACCATATTAATTTTAGATAGTGAAAATTATCATCAAAAACCAGGACAACGATCATACTTTTTCGAAATGACTGGCTTCTTTCCCCCGCTTTCCGCCACACTAGTCGCAGAGAAACGCATTAAGGATCGAGCATGTCAGACCATGAAAACCTGCTGCTGAAGCTACGCCAGGAGGCTTCCGGGTACAGCCCAACACAACAAAAACTCGGTGAGTTTGTTCTCAGCGATCCTGCCCGGGTGCTCTACCTGACGATCACCGAACTGGCGCGCGAGAGCCACACCAGCGAGGCCAGCGTGACGCGTCTTTGCCGCACTCTGGGCTGCAAGGGCTATAACGAATTTAAAATGGCGCTTGCGCTGGATATTCAGCAGGGCCAGCCCGCGCGTCAGGCGGGGGATGAGATTGATAACGTCGTGGATGAGTCGGTGCAGGCTTTGCAGGACACCGCCAGGCTCCTTGACCGCACGCTGCTTGAAAAGGCCGCGCTGGCGCTGCATCAGGCGCAGTCGGTGCAGATTTATGGCGTTGCGGCCAGCGCGATCCTCGGGGAGTATCTGCACTACAAGCTGTTGCGGCTGGGCAAACCCGCACAGCTGTTTAGCGATATGCACCGCGCGGCCATGAATGCGACAACGCTTTCGGAAGAGACGCTGGTGGTGGCAATCTCCAGTTCCGGCTCAACGCGAGATCTACTCCACGTGGTGAAGCTTGCCCGCAAGCGCGGCGCTAAGGTTCTGGCACTCAGCAATACGCCTCGTAGCCCGCTGGCGTCCCTGAGCGACATGCAGCTGGTGGCCGCCAAGCCAGAGGGGCCGCTTAGCGCGGGCGCGCTCAATGCCAAAGTTGGGGTCATGCTGCTGGTCGAACTGCTGACCACGTCCATGATTGCGCTGGATGGCCGTTACGGCGACGTTAGCCAGCAAACGGCCAGCGCCACGCTTCCTCTGTTACTCTAAAAACCCTTCGCAGGCTAAATAAAATAGCCTGCGCTTAATGTCGCCTGATTTAAGTTAAGTGGTGTTTAAATCATTTATCCGGTAAATGTTTGGTGTAACAAAGTATTATATTTATTACATTTAGAATTAAATTCACCACCCGATAAGCACCACAAAAAGGACTTTAAAATCATCATGTTGAAATATGCATTTTAATAAATTGAATTTTCACCCTGCCTGTAATGTCCAATATCTCCACCTGAATTCCTTTCCTTAAAATAAGCTTAAGATGCTGTCGATTTCGGCTTTTTATTATTTAAATGCCGTTTACTTTTGCACGCCTACAATCCGCCTCATCAATCATAATGAGACGGTATTAATGAAGATGTTAATGATTACAGGTGTGACGGGGTTTCTGGGCGGTGCAGTACTGGAAAAAATTCTGACCAGCGATCAATCCGTAAAACTGCTTTTGCTCGCGCGTGCCAGCGATCCGCAGAGCGGGCTGGAGCGCGTGCTGGAGAACATGCGCAAGTTCAACGTTCCTGAGGACAAACTGGCCACTCTGAGCGTGAACAATATCCTCATTGGCGATCTCAGCCAGCCTGAAGCCTTCCTGAACGATCCGCGTCTGGACCAGGTCACGCATGTCGTGAACTGTGCAGCTGTTGCCTCATTTGGTAACAACCCGCTCATCTGGAAGGTCAACGTGGAAGGAACGCTGGCACTGGCGCGCCGCATGGAGCAGGTTTCAACGCTACAACGCTTCCTCCACGTGGGCACGGCAATGTCATGTACGCCGGAGCAGGATTCCCTGGTCGCCGAAAGCGCCGAATTCAGAGAGAATGCTGAACACCTGGTGGAATACACGTTTTCGAAGTCAACCATCGAACAGCTGATGCGCCAGGAATGTCCGAACCTGCCGCTGCTCATCGCGCGTCCGTCCATCGTTGTCGGCCATACCCGCCACGGCTGCACGCCCTCGAGCAGTATTTTCTGGGTCTTCAGCATGGGCCTGATGCTGCAGAAGTTTATGTGCTCGATGGAGGACCGGATCGACGTTGTCCCGGTGGATTATTGTGCCGACGCGCTGTTAATGCTGCTCAACAGCAACGCGCGTCCGGGGGAAGTGGTACACATTTCGGCCGGAGAAGAGAACAGCGTTCGCTTTGCGGATATTGATAATGCGATGGCGCTGGCGCTGGAGAAAGCCCCCGTCGGCGATAAGTACGCGCAGGTCAGCTACGAAACGCTGGTCAGAATGCGCCGTGAACTAAAAACGATTTTTGGCCCGTGCAACGAACGTCTGATGCTGAGAGCTATGCGGTTATACGGTGCGTTTGCCACGCTTAACGTGCGCTTCAGCAACGATAAGCTGCTGAGCATGGGGATGCCGAAGCCACCCCGGTTTACGGATTATATTGCCCGCTGCGTGCAAACCACCCGGGGGCTGACCATTCCGGAGCAAATGGCGGTCGATTTTAAATAGCCAAAAAAAATGCCAGTCATTCGACTGGCATTTTCATTTTAAGGCTTAAGCGATTATGCCTGGCCTTTGATCTCTTTACGACCGTTGTATGGTGCTTTTTCGCCCAGCGCTTCTTCGATACGAATCAGCTGGTTGTATTTAGCAACACGGTCAGAACGGCTCATAGAACCCGTTTTGATCTGGCCAGCAGCGGTACCCACAGCCAGGTCAGCAATGGTCGCGTCTTCAGTTTCGCCAGAACGGTGAGAGATAACCGCGGTGTAGCCAGCGTCTTTCGCCATTTTGATCGCAGCCAGCGTTTCGGTCAGGGAACCGATCTGGTTGAATTTGATCAGGATGGAGTTAACGATGCCTTTCTCGATACCTTCTTTCAGGATCTTGGTGTTGGTTACGAACAGGTCGTCACCCACCAGCTGGATTTTGTCGCCCAGTACTTTAGTCTGGTATGCGAAGCCAGCCCAGTCAGACTCGTCCAGACCGTCTTCGATAGACACGATTGGGTACTGTTTGGTCAGGTCTTCCAGGAAGTGAGTGAACTCTTCGGAGGTGAACGCTTTGTTGCCTTCGCCAGCCAGAACGTATTTACCGTCTTTGTAGAATTCAGATGCTGCACAGTCCATCGCCAGGGTGATGTCTTTGCCCAGCTCGTAGCCCGCTGCTTTTACCGCTTCTGCGATAACAGCCAGTGCTTCTGCGTTAGAACCCAGGTTTGGCGCATAGCCACCTTCGTCACCCACAGCTGTGTTCATACCTTTAGCTTTCAGAACTTTAGCCAGGTTGTGGAACACTTCAGAACCCATACGTACTGCTTCTTTCAGGGATTTCGCGCCAACTGGCTGAATCATGAATTCCTGAATATCAACGTTGTTGTCTGCGTGCTCACCACCGTTGATGATGTTCATCATTGGTACAGGCATGGAGTATTTGCCTGGGGTGCCGTTCAGTTCAGCGATGTGCTCGAACAGTGGCATACCTTTAGCCGCCGCAGCCGCTTTGGCGTTCGCCAGGGAAACGGCCAGGATTGCGTTCGCACCGAAGTTAGATTTGTTTTCAGTACCGTCCAGATCGATCATGATCTTGTCGATGCCAGCCTGATCTTTGGCATCTTTGCCAACGATAGCCTGAGCAATAGGACCGTTAACAGCGCCAACCGCTTTCAGTACGCCTTTGCCCATGAAACGGGATTTGTCGCCATCACGCAGTTCCAGCGCTTCGCGGGAACCGGTAGAAGCACCTGATGGAGCAGCTGCCATACCGACGAAACCACCTTCCAGATGAACTTCGGCTTCAACGGTCGGGTTACCACGGGAGTCGATGATTTCACGACCGATGACTTTAACGATTTTGGACATTAGATTTTCCTCAGTACAAGTTAAACTAAAACTCCAGACAAACAACGCGTACCAAAGGTACGCGTTGCCGTTCTAACTTTTTTTACTTCGCCTGACGCTTCTGGTAGTCGCTGGCGGCTTTCACGAAGCCTGCAAACAGCGGATGCCCGTCACGTGGCGTTGAAGTAAATTCCGGGTGGAACTGGCAGGCGACAAACCACGGATGGTTTGGCACTTCGATGATCTCGACTAACTGATCATCCCCGGAGCGGCCCGCAACACGCAGACCCGCAGCTTCAATTTGTTTCAACAGCATGTTGTTGACTTCATAGCGGTGACGATGGCGCTCGGTGATGACCGGCTCGCCGTACAGCTTGCGAACCACGCTATCGTCAGTCAGCTGGCAGGCCTGTGCGCCAAGACGCATAGTGCCACCCAGATCGCTCTTCTCGGTACGGACTTCGACGTTACCGTCTTCATCACGCCATTCAGTGATAAGCGCCACAACAGGGTACTTACAGTCTGGCACAAATTCCGTAGAGTTCGCGTTTTCCATTCCCGCTACGTTGCGCGCAAATTCGATCAGCGCAACCTGCATACCCAGACAGATGCCGAGGTATGGAATATTGTTTTCACGCGCATAACGCGCGGTGGCGATCTTGCCTTCTACACCACGGTAGCCAAAGCCGCCAGGGATAAGGATAGCATCCAGATCTTTCAGGATTTCAACGCCACGCGTTTCAACATCCTGCGAATCAATCAGCTTGATGTTCACGGAGACACGGTTCTTCAGACCACCGTGTTTCAGCGCTTCGATCACGGACTTATAGGCATCCGGCAGCTCAATGTACTTGCCGACCATACCGATAGTCACTTCGCCTGCCGGGTTGGCTTCTTCGTAAATAACCTGTTCCCATTCAGACAGGTTTGCTTCCGGACAGTTCAAGCTGAATCGTTTACAAATATAATCGTCCAGACCCTGTGATTTCAACAGGCCCGGGATTTTATAAATGGAATCGACATCTTTCATTGAAATAACGGCTTTTTCAGGCACGTTACAGAACAATGCAATTTTCGCACGTTCGTTCGCCGGAATGGCGCGATCGGAACGGCAAACCAGGATGTCAGGCTGAATACCGATAGAGAGCAGCTCTTTAACAGAGTGCTGGGTCGGTTTGGTTTTCACTTCACCTGCCGCCGCCATGTAAGGCACCAGCGTCAGGTGCATGAACAGCGCGTGTTCACGACCAATGTCTACCGCCAGCTGACGAATCGCTTCGAGGAACGGCAGGGATTCGATATCACCCACGGTACCGCCGATTTCAACCAGCACAACGTCATGCCCTTCGCCACCGGCAAGGACACGCTCTTTGATGGCGTTAGTGATGTGTGGGATAACCTGCACGGTCGCGCCCAGATAGTCACCACGGCGCTCTTTACGCAGAACGTCAGAGTAGATGCGGCCAGTCGTGAAGTTATTACGACGGGTCATTTTGGTACGAATGAAACGCTCGTAGTGGCCAAGATCCAGATCGGTTTCAGCGCCGTCTTCAGTAACGAACACTTCCCCGTGTTGGGTTGGGCTCATGGTGCCAGGATCGACGTTGATGTACGGATCCAGTTTCATCATGGTCACATTGAGGCCACGGGCTTCAAGAATGGCTGCGAGGGAGGCTGCGGCAATGCCTTTACCCAGAGAGGATACGACCCCGCCGGTCACAAAAATATAGTTCGTTGTCATGCTGAACCTGAGAAGTTAGGGTGAAACGATGGAATAACCAGGACGGGAAAGTAGTATACCCGAACACGGCGAGCGCCACAAACTTTCATTCTCCGTCTCCATTCCAGGCCATGACAAACATAAGGAGTGAGAAAATAGCCCCTTTTGGGTAAATGTTTTTGACGCAAATCAAGCGCTTGTCATTTAAAAAATCACACAAATTGCGCTTGATCGCAAAATTTCGTTAGAGATCAGATTCCTGGCGCTTTACTTCCTGCCAGACTTCTTCCATCGCGTCGAGGTCAATACCGCTCATTTCCAGGCCTCGCGAGGCGACAATCCGCTCCACTTCGCGAAAGCGGCGTTCGAACTTAAGGTTGGCTTTTTGCAGCGCCGTTTCCGCTTTTACACCCAGGTGGCGAGAAAGGTTGACGGTCGCAAACAGCAGATCGCCCATCTCTTCCTCAAGCTTTGCTTCATCCACCACCGCCTGCTGCGCTTCGTGCATCACCTCGTCAATCTCTTCGTGCACTTTATCCAGCACCGGGCCGAGGGAGGTCCAGTCAAACCCCACGGCGGAGCAGCGTTTCTGGATTTTGTGCGCGCGCATCAGCGCGGGCAGGCTCAGCGGAATGTCGTCCAGCGCGGAGTGCTGGGATTTTTCTGCCCGCTCGGCGCTCTTGATCTGCTCCCAGCGGGCCAGGACTTCGGTGCTGGTTCCTGCGGTAGCGTCACCGAAAATATGGGGATGACGGCGCTCAAGCTTGTCGCTGATGGCAGCGCAGATATCGTCAAAGTTAAAGCGCCCCTCTTCCTGCGCCATCTGCGCGTAGAACACGACCTGGAAAAGCAGATCGCCCAGCTCGCCGCGCAGGTCGTCAAAATCTTCACGGGAAATGGCGTCCAGCACCTCGTAGGTCTCTTCAAGGGTGTACGGGGCGATGGTGGCGAAAGTCTGCTCTTTGTCCCACGGGCAGCCGTTTTCCGGGTCGCGCAGGCGTTTCATGATGCCGAGCAGGCGGTCGATTTGAGTCATAATACTGTCCTGATGAAAAAATGCCGGGTGGCGGCGTTGCCTTACCCGGCCTACGGAAGAGGATGTTTAGCCGCCGTGCAGACGACGCGCGTCAATCACATCCGGCACCTGGTTCAGCTTGCCGAGCACGCGGCCCAGCACCTGCAGGTTATAGATTTCGATAGTCATATCGATGGTGGCAAGCTGCTCGCGGGTATCGCTGCGGCTGGCGACGCCCAGCACGTTGACCTTCTCGTTGGCGAGAATGGTCGTGATGTCGCGCAGCAGGCCGCTGCGGTCGTTGGCGGTGACACGCACCACCAGCGAGTAGCCGGCGGAGTAGCTCTCGCCCCAGACCGCTTCCACGATGCGCTCCGGCGCATGGGACTGCAGCTCGGCAAGCTGGTCGCAGTCGGAACGGTGAATCGAAATTCCGCGCCCCTGAGTGATAAAGCCAACGATATCGTCGCCTGGGATTGGCTGACAGCAGCGGGCAATGTGGTGCATCAGGTTACCGACACCTTCGACCACCACGCGGCCGTTGTCTTTGCTGCGCTGCTGCGGCGCGTAGGTTTTCTGCTGCAGCTGCTTCAGCGCCGCCGCGTCCTGCTCTTCCGCGCTTGGCTTATTGAACTGCGCCTGCAGGAAGTTCACCATCTGATTCAGACGAATATCACCGCCGCCAATCGCCGCTAACAGCTCATCAAGCTCGTTGAAGTTGTAGCGCGGCAGCAGGAATTTCTCCGCCTCTTTCAGGCTGATCCCGATATGCTCCAGCTCGTCGTCAAGGATCTGGCGACCGGCAAGGATATTCTTGTCTCGATCCTGTTTACGGAACCAGGCGTGAATCTTCGAGCGCCCGCGGCTGGTGGTGACATACCCCAGGTTCGGGTTAAGCCAGTCCCGGCTCGGGTTCGGCTGCTTCTGGGTAATGATTTCAATCTGGTCGCCCATCTGCAGCTGATAGGTGAACGGTACGATACGCCCGCCAATTTTCGCCCCGATGCAGCGGTGCCCCACATCGCTATGGATGTGGTAGGCAAAATCGAGCGGCGTAGAGCCGGCCGGCAGGTCGACAACGTCCCCTTTCGGGGTAAAGACGTAGACGCGATCGTCAAAGACCTGGCTGCGCACTTCGTCGAGCATCTCGCCGGAATCGGCCATCTCTTCCTGCCACGCAATCAGCTTACGCAGCCAGGCAATGCGGTCTTCGTGGCCAGAACGCGCCCCGCCGGACGTGCCTTCTTTGTATTTCCAGTGCGCGGCAACGCCCAGCTCGGCGTCCTCGTGCATCTGTTTGGTGCGGATCTGAATCTCGACCGTTTTACCGCCAGGGCCAAGCACCACGGTATGGATTGACTGATAGCCGTTCGGTTTGGGGTTGGCGACATAGTCGTCAAACTCATCGGGCAGATGACGGAAGTGCGTGTGCACTATCCCCAGCGCGGCGTAGCAGTCCTGCAGACGCTCCGCCACGATACGCACGGCGCGCACGTCAAACAGCTCGTCGAAGGCGAGGTGTTTCTTCTGCATTTTGCGCCAGATGCTGTAGATGTGCTTTGGTCGACCGTAGACTTCGGCGCGCACGTTCTCTTCTTTCATCGCCTGGCGCAGTCCGCCGACAAATTCCTCGATATAGTGCTCGCGATCGATACGGCGCTCGTGCAGGAGTTTGGCAATCCGTTTGTATTCCGCCGGGTGCAGATAGCGGAAGCAGTAATCTTCCAGCTCCCACTTCAGCTGACCAATCCCCAGCCGGTTCGCCAGCGGCGCATAGATGTTTGTACACTCTTTGGCAGCCAGCACGCGCTCATCTTCCGGCGCATCCTTCACCTCTCGCAGGTGGGCAATGCGCTCGGCCAGCTTGATGACCACGCAGCGGAAATCATCCACCATGGCCAGCAGCATCCGGCGAACGTTATCGACCTGCTCTGAGGAGACGGAATCTGTATGCGCGGCTTTGAGCTGACGAATGGCTGCCATATCGCGCACGCCGTGGATCAGCGCGACGACGGATTTTCCGACGCTGTCGCGCAGCACGTCTTCGCTGACCACGTCCGCATCCGCGAGGGGGAAGAGCAGCGCGGCCTGCAGCGTTTCGATGTCCATGTTCAGCATGGACAGGATTTCAACCATCTCCACGCCGCGCCACAGAAGAAGATCGGCGTCGGGATGCCCCTGCGTGGTGCGCAGACAATAGGCCCAGGTTTCGGTTAAGCGTTCACACGACTGCTGGCTGGAAATTCCCAGACTTGCGATCCATTTTTGTGGGTCAAACTCCCCAGCTTTATTGAGATGTGCACTTCTTACCGCAACCATTGTCCTCTCCTTTAGGGACCAGGGCCTGTCGAAGTCGACAAGCCAAACAAATTAGATGTGCTCGAACAACACCATCGATTCCAGATGCCCAGTGTGCGGGAACATGTCCAGCATTGCCAGACGCTGAATCTGGTAACCCGCGCTGAGCAGTGCCTCGCTGTCCCGGGCAAGCGTTGCCGGGTTACAGGAAACATAGACCACACGCTTTGGCGCGAGTTTAATAATATGTGCCATCACGCCCGGGGCACCGGCACGCGCCGGGTCGAGCAAAATTTTATCAAAGCCCTGCTTTGCCCACGGCTGTTGGGTGACATCGTCCTCAAGATTTTGATGAAAGAATGTCACATTTTGCAAGCCGTTCTGCCGCGCGTTCTCCTGCCCTTTCGCCACCAGCGCCTCAACGCCTTCCACGCCGACGACGCTGGCCGCTTCTTGCGCCAGCGGCAGCGTGAAGTTGCCCATTCCGCAGAACAGATCGAGCACCCGGTCGCTTTTCTGAACGTCCAGCCACGCCAGCGCTTTCGCCACCATCTGCTGGTTAACGCCATCATTGACCTGAATGAAATCCCGCGGGCTGAACGTTAAGCGTAGCCCGTTTGACGCATACCAGGGCGCCTCACCGGTAACCTGTTCAAGTATCTCGCTTTGTGGTGCCAGGAAAAGCGCCAGGTCGTGGGAATGCGAAAAGCGTTCCAGTTTTTCGCGATCTTTCTTCGACAACGGCGCGGTATGACGCAGCACCATCAGCGGGCCATTGTTTGCCATGACCAGTTCGACGTGCCCAAGATGGCGTACGCCGTCCAGCCCGGAGAGGCAGATGCGCACTTCCGGAAGCAATGCCTCAAGATGGGGCACCAAAATGGGGCACCGCTTCACGTCAACGATGTCGCTGGAGCCGGCCTTGCGAAACCCCATCTCCAGCCGCTCCGTTTTTGGCTGATAGCTGAGGCTCAGGCGCGCGCGACGACGATAGCCCCAGGGCTCATCGGCAACAATTTCGTTAACGTCATGTTTAAGCAGACGCGCCAGCGCGTTGCTTTTGCTTTTTTGCTGTAATTCTGTGCTCGCATGCTGTTGCTGGCAGCCGCCGCACACGCCAAAATGGGGACAGCGGGGTGCCACACGCTCCGGGCTATCGTTGAAGCGACGCTTAACCTGCCCGCGCGCAAACTGGCGTTTATCTTCCGTTAGCGTAATTTCTGCTCGTTCTGCTGGCAGTAAACCTGTTATAAACAGAGCCTTACCATTGTGACGTGCCACTCCCTGGCCAAACGGATCGAGTTCCGTGGCCTCAACAGTGATGATTTGACGCGTCGTCACGCGTCGCTTTGCAGAGTAGAATTGCGCCATCGCAGAGATTTTTCTCACATAACCATAATTATCTTAATTGTCCCATAACGGAACGCCATGACCAACTACAGCCTGCGCGCGCGCATGATGATTTTGATCCTCGCCCCCACCGTTCTCATCGGTTTGCTGCTGAGTATCTTCTTTGTGGTGCACCGCTATAACGATTTGCAGCGACAGCTGGAAGATGCAGGCGCCAGCATTATCGAACCGCTTGCCGTCTCCAGCGAGTACGGCATGAACCTGCAAAACCGCGAATCCATTGGGCAGTTAATCAGCGTACTCCACCGCCGCCACTCGGACATCGTACGCGCCATTTCCGTTTACGACGAACATAACCGCCTGTTTGTGACCTCAAACTTTCATCTCGATCCGGCAGCACTGAAAATCCCGGACGGTACGCCGTTCCCGCGCCACCTCACCGTATTGCGGCGCGGCGATATCATGATCCTGCGCACGCCGATCGTGTCGGAAAGCTATTCCCCCGATGAGTCTGCACAGTCCGACGCCAAATCCAGCAATAATATGCTGGGATATGTGGCGCTGGAGCTGGATCTCAAGTCGGTCCGGCTACAGCAGTACAAAGAGATCTTCATCTCTGGCGTGATGATGCTGTTCTGCATCGGCATTGCGCTGATCTTCGGCTGGCGCCTGATGCGCGACGTGACGGGCCCCATCCGCAACATGGTTAACACGGTTGACCGCATTCGCCGGGGACAGCTCGACAGCCGTGTGGAAGGGTTTATGCTGGGCGAGCTGGACATGCTGAAAAACGGCATCAACTCGATGGCGATGTCGCTGGCGGCCTATCACGAAGAGATGCAGCACAACGTTGACCAGGCGACGTCCGACCTGCGCGAAACGCTGGAGCAGATGGAGATCCAGAACGTTGAGCTGGATCTGGCGAAAAAGCGCGCTCAGGAAGCGGCGCGTATTAAATCGGAATTCCTTGCCAATATGTCGCACGAGCTGCGCACGCCGCTCAATGGCGTGATCGGCTTTACCCGTCTGACCCTGAAAAGCGAGCTCAACCCCACTCAGCGGGATCACCTGCACACCATTGAACGTTCGGCCAACAACCTGCTGGCGATCATTAACGACGTGCTGGACTTCTCCAAGCTGGAAGCGGGCAAGCTGATCCTCGAGAGTATCCCCTTCCCGCTGCGCAGCACGCTGGATGAAGTGGTGACGCTGCTCGCGCACTCGTCGCACGACAAAGGCCTGGAGCTGACGCTTAACATTAAAAACGACGTGCCGGATAACGTTATTGGCGATCCGCTGCGCCTGCAGCAGGTCATAACTAACCTTGTCGGGAATGCCATTAAGTTCACCGAAAGCGGTAATATCGACATCCTGGTAGAGAAACGCTCCATCAGCAGCAATAAGGTCCAGATTGAAGTCCAGATCCGCGATACCGGCATCGGCATTCCGGAGCGCGACCAGTCGCGTCTGTTCCAGGCGTTCCGTCAGGCGGACGCCAGCATCTCCCGCCGTCATGGCGGTACCGGTCTGGGGCTGGTGATCACCCAGCGCCTGGTGAACGAGATGGGCGGCGATATCTCTTTCCACAGCCAGCCAAACCGCGGTTCAACCTTCTGGTTCCACATTAATCTGGACCTTAATCCGAACGTGCTGACCGATGGCCCGGTGACGGACTGCCTGAAAGGCAAGCGTCTGGCCTACGTTGAACCTAACGCTGCGGCGGCGCAGTGTACGCTCGACATCTTAAGCACCACGCCGCTGGAGGTGGTCTACAGCCCCACCTTCTCGGCGCTTGCCGTAGAGCATTACGATATTCTGCTGATGGGCATTCCGGTCACCTTCACCGGCGAGTTGACCATGCAGCAGGAGCGCCTGGCGAAAGCCGCGTCGATGACCGACTACCTGCTGCTGGCGCTGCCGTGCCATGGGCAGCTCAACGCGGAAGAACTGAAAAACGACGGCGCGGCCGCGTGCCTTTTGAAACCACTGACCGCAACCCGTTTGCTGCCAGCCCTCACGGAATATTGCCGTCTTAGCCAGCATGCCCTTCCGCTGATTAACGATGAGCAAAAATTGCCGATGAGCGTGATGGCAGTGGATGATAATCCGGCCAACCTGAAGCTCATTGGCGCATTGCTTGAGGACCAGGTTCAGCATGTGGAGCTGTGCACCAGCGGCGCGCAGGCGGTTGAACAGGCTAAGCAGATGCAGTTCGATTTAATCCTGATGGATATTCAGATGCCGGGCATGGACGGCATCCGGGCGTGCGAGCTGATCCACCAGCTGCCGCATCAGCAGCAAACGCCGGTTATTGCTGTCACCGCGCACGCGATGGCGGGCCAGAAGGAGAAGCTGCTGAGCGCCGGGATGAATGACTATCTGGCAAAGCCCATCGATGAAGAGAAACTTCATAGCCTGCTGTTGCGCTACAAGCCGGGTCATATTGGCGGAACGTACACGGTTTCCAGCGAACCGGTTGAAATCAGCATCAATCAAAACGCGACCTTTGACTGGCAGCTCGCGCTGCGCCAGGCGGCAGGTAAACCCGATTTGGCCCGCGACATGCTGCAAATGCTGGTCGCGTTTCTGCCAGAAATTCGCAACAAGGTGGAAGAGCAACTGGTGGGTGAAAACCCGGAAGATCTGCTGGACGCAATCCACAAGCTGCACGGCAGCTGCGGGTACAGCGGCGTACCGCGGCTGAAAAACCTCTGCCAGTTGCTGGAGCAGCAGTTGCGTGCGGGCACGCCGGAATCGGAGCTTGAACCGGAGTTCCTGGAGCTGCTGGATGAAATGGATAACGTGACGCGCGAAGCGATGAAGGTGTTGGGGAGCTGAGGTAAAAGCCCGGTGGCGCTCCGCTTGCCGGGCCTACAGGTGCACTAACGTAGGCCGGGTAAGGCGAGGCCGCCACCCGGCAATCACAGTTAAAATGCCTGCCCCACTTTCAGCACCGCCGCGATATTCCTTGCGGCCATCCTGACGTTCTCGCCGGCATTTTCCAGCGCGTCTTCCAGCGTGCAGATGGTGTACATCACGCTAAACACGGCATCAATGCCGTGATCGTGTACCACGCCAACGTCCGCCGTCAGGCTGCCTGCAATGCCAATAACGGGTTTGTTAAAGCGTTTTGCCACCTTCGCCACCCCCACCGGGACTTTGCCGTGGATCGTCTGGCTGTCAATGCGGCCTTCCCCCGTGATCACCAGATCCGCATCGGCCACCTGGTCGGCCAGGTGTAGCGCATCGGTCACGATCTCAATGCCCTGGCGCAGCTGCGCGCCGCAAAAGGCGTAGAGCGCCGCGCCCATGCCCCCCGCCGCGCCGCCGCCAGCAAGGTTCAGCACGTCGATATCCAGGTCCCGGGCAATCACGCTTGCATAGTGCGCAAGCGCGTTGTCCAGGGTGACGATCATCTCGGGTGTGGCGCCCTTCTGCGGGCCGAATACCGCTGACGCGCCATCGTTCCCGGTAAGCGGATTGGTTACATCGCAGGCCACCTCAATCCGGCATTCCACCAGACGCTTGTCCAGCCCGCTCAGGTCGATACGCGCGAGTTTTCCCAGCTCGCCCCCGCCCTGCCCAAGAGGCTGTTCATTGTCGTCCAGCAGCTTCGCCCCCAGCGCCTGCACCATCCCTGCGCCGCCGTCGTTGGTAGCGCTGCCGCCAATGCCAATAATAATATGCTTAACGCCCACATCCAGCGCGTGACGAATCAGTTCGCCCGTGCCCCAGGAGGTGGTTTTCAGCGGATTACGCTGCGAAGGCGCAACCCGCTCCAGGCCGCTTGCCGCCGCCATTTCAATAAAGGCGCTCTGCTTATCTCCGGACAAGCCATAGAACCCCTCCACGCGCTCGCCCAGCGGGCCGGTCACCGGAACATGCACAATGCTTCCCTGCGTTGCCGCGATCATCGCCTCAACCGTCCCTTCGCCACCGTCCGCGACCGGCAGCTTCACGTAAACCGCCTCGGGAAAGATCTCGCGAAAACCACGCTCTATCGCTGTCGCAACCTCAAGCGCACTCAAACTTTCCTTATACGAGTCCGGTGCGATAACAATTTTCATAAGCCATCCTTACGCATAGTTGTTACGTTAAGCATACACCACGTAAAAGACCGCCCATGGGAGCGGTCCCAATGCGTTTATCGTACCATGCACGGGCGTTTATTGTCGAATGTCCAGTCAGGGATGAGATACTGCATCGCCATCGCATCGTCGCGCGCGCCCAGACCGTGTTTCTGATACAGCTCATGGGCCTTCATGACCTGATCCATATCCAGCTCAACCCCCAGCCCCGGCGTGGAAGGCACCTGCACCATGCCACCTTTGATCTCAAACGGCTGCTTAGTGAGACGCTGATTACCTTCCTGCCAGATCCAGTGGGTGTCGATAGCAGTGATCGTGCCCGGCGCAGCGGCGGCGACGTGCGTGAACATCGCCAGCGAGATATCGAAGTGGTTGTTGGAGTGCGAACCCCAGGTCAGGCCAAACTCATGGCACATCTGCGCCACGCGAACCGAACCCTGCATCGTCCAGAAGTGCGGGTCAGCCAGCGGAATATCGACTGACTGGAGGGATAAGGTGTGCCCCATCTGACGCCAGTCGGTCGCAATCATATTGGTCGCGGTCGGCAGCCCCGTAGCGCGACGGAATTCCGCCATCACTTCACGGCCAGAGAAGCCTTGCTCAGCCCCGCACGGGTCCTCCGCGTAGGCCAGCACGCCTTTCAGCTGCTTGCCGATCGCAATCGCTTCATTGAGAGACCAGGCCCCGTTCGGATCGAGCGTCACGCGCGCCTGCGGGAAACGTTTTGCCAGCGCGGTGACGGCTTCCGCCTCTTCTTCCCCGGCCAGCACGCCGCCCTTCAGTTTGAAATCGTTGAAGCCATATTTTTCGTATGCCGCTTCCGCCAGGCGCACCACCGCATCCGGGGTCATTGCCTCGTCGTGGCGAAGCCGGTACCAGTCGCATTGTTCATCCGGCTGGCTCTGATACGGCAGTGGCGTCAGCTTCCGGTCGCCGACAAAGAACAGATAGCCCAGCATTTCCACTTCGCTGCGCTGCTGCCCCTCGCCCAGCAGCGACGCAACGTTAACGCCCAGATGCTGGCCCAGCAGATCCAGCATCGCGGCTTCAATGCCGGTCACCACGTGGATAGTGGTGCGCAGATCGAAGGTCTGCAGACCCCGGCCCCCGGCATCGCGATCGGCAAAGGTGTTACGCACGGTGTTCAGGACATTTTTGTACTCACCCAGCGTTTTGCCCACCACCAGCGGAATGGCGTCCTCCAGCGTTTTGCGGATCTTCTCCCCGCCCGGAATTTCGCCCACGCCCGTATGGCCGGCATTGTCTTTGATGATGACAATGTTGCGCGTGAAGAACGGCGCGTGCGCGCCGCTCAGGTTCATCAGCATGCTGTCATGGCCCGCAACCGGAATGATTTGCATGGCGGTGACGACAGGGGTCGTAAAAGTACTCATCGTGTAATCCTTTTATCAGTGACGTCCGAAAACAGGGCGCTTACGGTCAAATGTCCAGCCGGGAATAAGGTACTGCATCGGGCCCGCATCGTTTCGCGCGCCGCCCGGCAATTTTTTATACGCCTCATGGGCTTTATGGATCAGATCCCAGTCCAGCTCCACGCCCAGGCCCGTCGCATCCGGTACGGCAATCTTGCCATTGATGATTTCCAGCGGATTTTTCGTCAGGCGGGCTTCGCCTTCCTGCCAAATCCAGTGCGTGTCGATGGCGGTCGGGTTACCCGGCGCAGCGGCGCCAACGTGGGTAAACATCGCCAGCGAAATATCAAAGTGATTGTTCGAATGACAGCCCCAGGTGAGTCCCCAGTCATCGCACAGCTGCGCCACGCGGACCGCGCCTGAGAGCGTCCAGAAGTGCGGGTCCGCCAGCGGTATGTCCACGGCGTTCAGCATCACCGCATGACCTAGTTCGCGCCAGTTGGTAGCGATCATATTGGTCGCCACCGGCAGTCCGGTGGCCCGACGGAACTCGGCCATCACTTCGCGGCCCGAAAAGCCCTGTTCCGCGCCGCAGGGGTCTTCCGCATAGGACAGGATATCCCCCAGCCCTTTGCACAGGCTAATCGCTTCATCCAGCAGCCATGCGCCGTTGGGATCGACGGTGATCCGCGCATCCGGGAAGCGCTTTTTCAGCGCCCGGGCCGTTTCAATCTCCTGCTCGCCGGGCAGCACGCCGCCCTTCAGCTTGAAATCCTTAAAGCCGTAGCGATCCTGCGCCGCCTCGGCCAGCCGCACCACCGCGTCGCTGGAGAGCGCTTCCTGGTGGCGCAGGCGATACCAGTCGTGATCGCCCGTGGATCGAGCCAGATAGGGGAGATCGGTTTTATTGCGATCGCCAATGTAGAACAGATAGCCCAGCACGGTGACCGCATCGCGCTGTTTGCCGGGCCCCAGCAGTTCGCAGACCGGGACATTGAGCGCCTTACCCAGTAAATCAAGCAGAGCCGCTTCCAGCGCGGCGACCGCATTGACGCGCAGTTCAAACGTCCAGGCACCTTTACCGAACGTCTCAAAGTCTGCCGACTGGTTGCCCTTATGCACCCGCTGAACCACCTTGTTCAGACGGGCAATCTCCTGCCCCACGACCTGCGGAATGGCATCGACCAGCGTCTGGTAAATCACCTCTCCGCCAGGGGCCTCGCCCACGCCGGTATTCCCTGCGCTGTCTTTTAGCACGACGATATTACGGGTAAACCAGGCGTTATGCGCGCCGCCAATATTGAGCAGCATGCTGTCCTGCCCGGCCACCGGGATGACCTTCATCTCGGTGACGATAGGGCTCGATTGCGTTGTCATCAGCCACGCTCCGCAACAGGTTTAAGTTCGACGCGTTTGATATCCCCCACCAGCACCAGGTAACTCAGGACCGCCACCAGCGCATGCACACCCACGTAGATTAGCGCACCGTTGAAAGAGCCGGTGGTACCGACGATGTAGCCGATAGCGATGGGCGTCACAATCCCGGAGATGTTGCCGAACATGTTGAACAGACCGCCGCTCAGGCCGCTGATCTCTTTCGGGGCCGTATCCGCCATTACCGCCCAGCCCAGCGCGCCAATGCCTTTGCCGAAGAAGGCCATCGCCATAAAGCCGATAATCATCCACTCGGCATTGACGTAGTTACAGAACACCATGGTCATGGAGAGCAGCATGCCGAGCACGATGGGCGTTTTACGCGCGATGTTCAGTGAACCCGTGCGGCGCATCAGCCAGTCGGAAATCACCCCGCCGAGCACGCCCCCCACGAAGCCACAGATGGCCGGGACCGAGGCAACAAACCCCGCTTTCAGAATCGACATGCCGCGTGCCTGCACGAGGTACACCGGGAACCAGGTGATGAAAAAGTAGGTCAAGGCGTTGATACAGTACTGGCCCAGATAGATCCCGATCATCATGCGCGAGCCGACAAGCTGCCTGATCTGCGCCCATTTCTGGCTGAACGGCACTTTCGCCGTCGAGGATTTCTGATCCATGTTGATCAGCGCGCCGCCTTCAGCGATGTACTCCAGCTCTTTTTTGTTTACGCCAGGGTGCTGGTTGGGTTCGTGGATCACTTTCAGCCAGATAAAGCTGATGACGATCCCGAGTCCGCCCATAAAGAAGAACACGTGCGACCAGCCCACCTCATGGGTTAGCCAGCCCATAATGGGCGCAAAGATCACCGTCGCGAAGTACTGTGCGGAGTTGAAAATCGCCACCGCCGTTCCCCTCTCCTGAGCCGGGAACCAGGCCGCCACAATGCGGCTGTTGCCCGGGAAGGAAGGCGCTTCCGCTAAGCCCACCAGGAAGCGCAGCGTGAAGAGCGCGACGATAATGCCGAAGCCGCTGAAGATATCGACGAAGCCCTGCAGCAGGGTAAAGGCAGACCAGATGAAGATGGACCAGAAGTAGACCCGTTTCGAGCCAAAGCGGTCGAGCAGCCAGCCGCCAGGAATTTGCCCGATGACGTAGGCCCACGAGAAGGCGGAGAAAACGTAACCCATGCCCACGGGATCAAGGCCGATATCTTTTGCCATTTCCGAGCCGGCAATCGACAGCGTGGCGCGGTCACCATAGTTAAAGGACGTGACGATAAACAGCATCACCACTATCCAGTAGCGGGCATTGGTGCGCTTTTCAGCGCTGCTCGCTGCGTGGCTTAATGAACTCATTGTTGCACTCCTGAAACATAGCTTTCGCCTGGTTCATTCTGTACAGCACCGGTAGGGTAAGCAGAATGAGATTGGTTTTTGTCGTTTTGGTACGGCCTGAAGCCGTTTTATCGTGACCGGAAAAGTATATGAAGGAGTGCCTCTTCACCTCACCGTGCAAAAACACAGTATTAAAGGGCGTGAGGGAGGTTGTTTAGGGCATAAGCCCAGAGGAGTGGAAGGTGGTTCACGGAAATGGCGTTTGGTGCGAAGTGTAATGCCGGGTGGCGGCTACGCCTGACCCGGCCTGGAAAACCCGTAGGCCCGCGCAAGCGAAACGCCGCCGGGCAGAGTGTTATTTGAGAAGTGAGGCCCAGTTCTCCACCCACGGGTTTGATTCGCTTTCTGGCTCCGGGTGCTCACCCGCATCAATCAGCAGCATCTCGCCGACGCGCTGGGCGCTCTGCTCCTGCAACAGCGAATCGAACTGCTTGCCACCGCCGCAGAAGTTGGCGTAAGCGCTGTCGCCGAGGGCGATGATGCCGTAGCGAACGTCTGGCTGATAGCCAAGCTGGTCTTTAATGCCCTGGAACAGCGGCACGATGCTGTCCGGCAGATCGCCCTGCCCGGTGGTGGAGGTCACCACCAGAATGTATTTATCTTTATACTTTTCCCAGTCCGCCAGCTCCGGGTCTTCATAGACCGTGGCTTTATGACCCTGGCTTGCCAGAATCGCCTCCGCCTCTTCCGCGACCAGCAGCGAGTTGCCGTACATTGTGCCGACAAAAATGCCTACTTCAGCCATGCTATTTTCCCATAGTGAATGCGCTTACTCTTCATCCTGAACGTTGCCCGATACAAACTCAACCCTTTCATTTTCGGGGAGTTGTCCCAGCCAGCCAAACTGTGACAGCGCCTGCATCCAGACGTCGTCCAGCCCCGCGCGGAGAGTCAGCGGCTCGCCGGTAAACGGGTGCGTCAGGCTCAGCTCGCTTGCGTGTAACATCAGACGATGGCAGCCAAAGTGTTCGGCCGCGCTGCGGTTCTGGCGCAAATCACCGTGTTTGCTGTCGCCAATAATCGGGTGGCGCAGATGCGCCAGATGGCGTCGCAGCTGGTGCTTGCGCCCGGTTTTCGGCAGAAGCTCAACCAGGCTGTAGCGTGTGGTCGGAAATTTGCTGGTGGCTACCGGCATTTCCGTGGTTGCCATACCGCGATAATCGGTCACGGCCGGCTGCGGGCCTTTGTCATCCCGGGCAAATTTATCGCCGATTTTGTCCAGCTCCTCCACCAGTGGATAATCCAGGGTGGCGGACTCGGTCAGCCAGCCACGCACGATCGCGTGGTAGCGCTTCTGGATCTGGTGCTGTTCGAACTGCTGGGCCAGCAGACGGCCAGCTTCGCTGGAAAGCCCCATCAGCAGCACGCCGGAGGTCGGCCTGTCGAGGCGATGGGCGGTAAACACATGCTGACCAATCTGGTCACGAACGGTCTGCATCACCACCACTTTCTCGTCGCGATCCAGCCAGCTGCGGTGCACCAGCCAGCCTGACGGTTTATTCACCGCCACCAGCCACTCGTCCTGATAGAGGATTTCTAGCGTCATGCATCTTCACCGGCAAACAGGGCATCCAGCTTTTCCAGTTCGACCAGCATGACGTCGCGCGCAGGGTGGGTCGCGTCGAGCGCCATTTCATAATAGGGAGAGACAGCAAACGCCTGCGGCAAGGGGTGTCCCCCCTCAAGCAGGGCGTGCATGCGCGGAATTAACACCCACTGCAGCCACTCGAAAGGGGCCAGCGTATCCAGGCAAAAGGGCTGGGTGCTGGCGAACGCTTCTGGCTGCGGCGCGGTCTCCTGCCACAGCTGATGTTGGCGCAAAAGGGCTTCGATGGCGTGCAACTGAGCACGAACGCTATCGTGTTGCGTCATAGTAACCTCAACTGAAAATGTGAACGGCGCGCAGCATAGCATTGCGAAAGGCAGAAATAAAAAAAGGGAGCACTGTAAAAACAGTGCTCCCGGTTCGTTCCGCAGCATTCCAGCTACAATTCGTGCTCCCTGCTCATCCGTGACAACTTTTCCTGAAGCCCGAAGGCCTGGTCATCCGTCTACCTTTCGCATCCTGCACACATCTTCCTGACGTGTTTGTTTCATCCTGAAACGTCCTGGCCTTCCTGACCCACCGACCATCCTGACCGGCTCTCGTTCTCCTTCCTGGAGGTGTCCCTTACGCATCCTGCGTTATCCACTTCGCTTCATCCAGAAGCCTTCCTGCTGCGCCATCCTGACGAGTCCTGTGTGAGAAACGCCATCATCCTGATGTTCGTTTCTCGTGTCGGCTTCCTGTCGACGGAGATAGAATCCGCTATTCCGCTTCGTCTTACAACCCACTCAGCCAGCGTTGTAAGACGTGGGGACTCCCTAAAAATAATAGGAGGAACAACTAATTCGTTGAAAAATAGAGTGATATTAATCTGAATTTAATGAGGTAATACTGAATGTTCCAGCGATCTCTCACAAACCTTGTAAGAGATCTCTCACACGCGCTGTAGCAGCATGGATTACAGAAGGGGCTCAAGTCGGGTGAGGAAATCCGCAAGAGAAGGGGCGAGAGTCTCGCGATTGCGGGTACCGATAGTCTCTTTAATCACTTCGCCTGACAGGTTACAGACGGAGATAACGTCCAGCTCGCTGTCCAGCGTGGCAATAAAGAGCGTCGGAGAAAGCTTAAGACGTTTTTGCGTGACCAGATGACCAATCAGGTTTTCCTGAACACGCTGCAGATCGTCTTCGCTCCAGGTCTGCAACAGCGTCAGCGTCATGTCCGCAAAGCGCGCGGGCATATCCCCTGCAAACTGCGTGGCATAAAACGCATGAACCGCTGGTTGTACCACAATGTCCATTGCCCGTTCAACCGCATTTACATTCTGCTCACCGTTATTCGGCTTCGGCTGCCAGATCACGTAATCCTCAAGCGAAGAGATAATGCACGGCGAAGGGACGCCATATAAATCAGCACTTTGCGGCCACGTGCCCTGCTTTTCATGCCATACGTCGCAGTAGCGGGTCGTGAAGGTAGTGAGGGCATTTGCAGTTTCGATGTCCACCGATTTCTCTCTTCTTGTCAGACAGGATAAACTCAGGCCATAAGTGTACCTGTAAAGTGGCTATGAAACATGTCTTACGAAAATCATCAGGCGTTAACCGGCTTAACGCTGGGTAAATCGACCGATTACCGCGATACCTACGATGCAAGCCTGCTGCAGGGCGTGCCGCGTAGCCTGAACCGCGACCCTCTGGGACTGCACGCGGACGCGCTGCCGTTCGTGGGTGGCGATATCTGGACGCTGTACGAACTCTCGTGGCTCAACGCGCGCGGCCTGCCGCAGGTGGCGGTGGGACACGTTGAGCTGGACTATGCCAGCGTGAATCTCGTCGAGTCCAAAAGCTTTAAGCTCTATCTCAACAGTTTTAACCAGACCAAATTCAACAGCTGGGACGACGTTCAGCGCACCCTGGAACGTGATTTAAGCGCCTGCGCGCAGGGAAAGGTGAGCGTTTCACTGTATCGCCTGCACGAGCTGGAAGGCCAGCCAGTCGCCCACTTCAACGGGACCTGCATCGACGATCAGGATATCGAGGTGGAGAATTATGAATTCAGCGCCGATTACCTCGAAAACGCGGCGAGCGGCAAGGTGGTTGAAGAGACGCTGGTGAGCCATCTGCTGAAATCCAACTGCCTGATTACCCACCAGCCGGACTGGGGCTCGGTGCAGATCCAGTATCGCGGGCCAAAAATCGACCGGGAAAAGCTGCTGCGCTACCTGGTGTCGTTCCGCCATCACAATGAATTCCACGAGCAGTGCGTGGAGCGCATCTTTAGCGATATCCAACGCTTCTGCCAGCCAGAAAAATTGAGCGTTTACGCGCGCTACACCCGCCGCGGCGGCCTGGACATCAACCCGTGGCGTACCAACACCGATTTTGTGCCTGCGACGGGCCGGCTGGTGCGTCAGTAATATAAATATTTTCACAATATGCGCGGTATCTTCCGCGCTTTAGGTTGTGAAACGTCACGCGGCAGGGCTATTGTAATCAACAGGGAAAGACGATAATCGTCCCGTAAGGAGCTCACTTGATTACACATATTAGCCCGCTTGGCTCAATGGATATGTTGTCGCAGCTGGAAGTGGACATGCTTAAACGCACGGCCAGCAGCGATCTTTATCAACTGTTTCGTAACTGTTCACTTGCCGTTCTGAACTCCGGAAGCCTGACAGATAACAGTAAAGAACTGCTGTCCCGCTTCGAAAGCTTTGATATCAACGTGCTGCGCCGCGAGCGCGGCGTGAAGCTTGAAGTCATTAACCCGCCGGAAGAGGCATTCGTCGACGGACGCATCATCCGTTCACTTCAGGCTAACCTGTTTGCCGTGCTGCGTGACATCCTGTTTGTTAACGGGCAGATCCACAACGCAGGCCGTTTCCAGCATCTCGACCTGGAAAGCTCGGTCCATATCACCAACCTGGTGTTCTCTATTTTGCGCAACGCCCGTGCCCTGCACGTGGGTGAAGCGCCGAACATGGTCGTCTGCTGGGGCGGCCACTCCATTAACGAAACCGAATACCTTTATGCGCGTCGGGTGGGCACCCAGCTTGGCCTGCGCGAGCTGAATATCTGTACCGGATGTGGTCCGGGTGCGATGGAAGCGCCAATGAAAGGTGCCGCAGTGGGTCACGCGCAGCAACGCTACAAAGAGGGACGGTTTATCGGCATGACCGAGCCGTCCATCATCGCCGCTGAACCACCTAACCCGCTGGTTAACGAGCTGATTATCATGCCGGATATCGAAAAACGTCTTGAAGCGTTTGTTCGTATCGCCCACGGCATCATCATCTTCCCGGGCGGCGTGGGGACAGCGGAAGAGCTGCTCTATCTGCTGGGTATTCTGATGAACCCGGCCAACAAAGATCAGGTCCTGCCGCTGATCCTGACCGGGCCAAAAGAGAGCGCCGACTACTTCCGCGTGCTGGACGAGTTTATCGTACACACGCTGGGTGAAGCCGCGCGTCGTCACTATCGCATCATCATCGACGATGCTGCGGAAGTGGCGCGCCAGATGAAAAAAGCGATGCCGCTGGTGAAGGAGAACCGTCGCGATACCGGGGATGCCTACAGCTTTAACTGGTCAATCCGCATTGCGCCGGACCTGCAGATCCCGTTCGAGCCTTCACACGAGAACATGGCGAACCTGAAACTCTACCCGGACCAGCCGGTGGAAGTCCTGGCCGCCGATCTGCGTCGCGCCTTCTCCGGGATTGTGGCGGGCAACGTCAAAGAGGTCGGTATCCGCGCCATTGAGCAGTTCGGTCCGTACAAGATCCACGGCGATCCGGAGATGATGCGCCGCATGGATGACATGCTGCAGGGCTTTGTCGCCCAGCACCGCATGAAGCTGCCGGGCTCCGCCTATATTCCTTGCTACGAAATCTGCACATAACGCTTAGCGGCATCTCATCAAAGCCGGGTCGCCCTGTCGCGCGTTCCGGCTTTTTTTATTCCTGATGTAATTCATAGGCATCACTTATATCTTTTACAAAATCGCCACAAACGCAAACGATTACCTATATCTTTCAACCGTAAATTATCAGCCTTAATCCAAATTACCTGCCAGAAAATACTAAAAACCCATTTCTTTACAGCGAAAGACACCTATATCAAGGGCCAGTCTTTCAGCGCACATGTCGTTGGTGGTAGCCTTCGCGCGCGTAAATTCTCTTTGATGTTTTTTTAACAGATAAATGGTCTAAAGATGCCCACATCATAAGTGGATTATTGCATTTGGGATCGCGATCACTGATAGATTCATAACGAGAATGTATCTTTCCGCCCGCCAATAGTTACGGGCGAAAATTATTAAAAAACCGTCACTGAACGAATTTCATATTACCGTCAGGCACTTTTTCATCGGATTTGACTAAAAACCTGACAATTTGCTTCCTCCAGGAGATACAGATGGAAACCACTCAAACCAGCACCGTTGCTTCGATTGAATCCCGAAGTGGTTGGCGCAAAACGGATACCATGTGGATGCTTGGCCTTTACGGCACGGCAATCGGCGCTGGTGTACTGTTCCTTCCTATCAACGCAGGCGTCGGCGGTCTGATTCCGCTGATCATTATGGCTATCATTGCTTTCCCGATGACCTTCTTTGCACACCGCGGTCTGACCCGCTTCGTGCTGTCCGGTAAAAACCCGGGCGAAGACATCACTGAAGTGGTTGAAGAGCATTTCGGCGTGGGCGCAGGTAAACTGATTACCCTGCTCTACTTCTTCGCGATTTACCCTATCCTGCTGGTCTACAGCGTGGCGATCACCAACACCGTTGAAAGCTTCATGCTGCACCAGCTGCACATGACGCCGCCACCGCGTGCCATCCTGTCTCTGATCCTGATTGTCGGCATGATGACCATCGTGCGCTTCGGTGAGCAGATGATTGTGAAAGCGATGAGCGTGCTGGTGTTCCCGTTTGTGGCCGCACTGATGCTGCTGGCCTGCTACCTGATCCCACAGTGGAACGGCGCAGCGCTGGAAACCCTGTCCCTGAGCAGCGCGTCTGCAACCGGTAACGGCCTGCTGATGACCCTGTGGCTGGCGATCCCGGTAATGGTCTTCTCCTTCAACCACTCCCCAATCATCTCCTCTTTCGCCGTGGCGAAACGTGAAGAGTACGGTAATGGCGCAGAGAAGAAGTGCTCCAGCATCCTGGCACGCGCTCACATCATGATGGTGCTGACCGTTATGTTCTTCGTCTTCAGCTGCGTACTGAGCCTCTCCCCGGCGGACCTGGCGGCAGCGAAAGAGCAGAACATCTCAATTCTGTCTTACCTGGCGAACCACTTTAACGCACCGCTGATTGCGTGGATGGCACCGATCATCGCGATGATCGCCATCACCAAATCCTTCCTGGGCCACTACCTCGGCGCACGTGAAGGCTTCAACGGTATGGTGATTAAATCTCTGCGCGGTAAAGGCAAGAGCATTGAAATCAACAAGCTGAACAAAATCACTGCACTGTTCATGCTGCTCACCACCTGGGCGGTAGCGACGCTGAACCCAAGCATCCTGGGCATGATTGAAACCCTGGGCGGCCCGGTCATCGCGATGATTCTGTTCCTGATGCCGATGTACGCGATTCAGAAAGTCCCGGCTATGCGTAAGTACAGCGGTCATGTTAGCAACGTCTTTGTGGTTATCATGGGGCTTATCGCTATCTCTGCGATCTTCTACTCCCTGTACACCATGTTCTGATTCTCACCCGCGCCGTCCCCGGACGGCGCACTCCCTCCTCTCTGACTGAAAGCAATGGACGCATCATGATTAGCGTATTCGATATCTTCAAAATCGGTATTGGTCCTTCCAGCTCTCACACCGTCGGACCGATGAAAGCCGGTAAGCAGTTCACGGATGACTTGATTGCACGCGGCATCCTGCACGACATCACCCGCGTGGTTGTCGATGTATACGGCTCACTTTCCCTGACCGGGAAAGGCCACCACACCGATATCGCCATTATCATGGGCCTGGCGGGAAACCTGCCGGACACCGTTGATATTGATGCGATCCCTGGCTTTATCCAGGACGTGAACACCCACGGGCGCCTGCTGCTGGCGAACGGCGAGCATGAGGTTGAATTCCCGGTTGACCACTGCATGAATTTCCATGCGGACAACCTGTCGCTACACGAAAACGGCATGCGCATTACCGCGCTGGCCGGCGACAAAGCGGTATACAGCCAGACTTACTACTCTATCGGCGGCGGTTTTATCGTCGACGAAGACCACTTTGGTCAAACCAGTACCTCTTCTGTCGAGGTGCCGTATCCGTACAAAACGGCGGCAGACCTCCAGCGCCACTGCCAGGAGACGGGCCTTTCCCTCTCCGGTCTGATGATGAAAAACGAGCTGGCGCTGCACAGCAAAGAGGAGCTGGAACAGCACTTCGCTAACGTCTGGGACGTGATGCGCGGCGGTATTGAGCGCGGGATCACCACCGAAGGCGTTCTGCCGGGCAAGCTTCGCGTACCGCGTCGTGCGGCAGCGCTGCGCCGTATGCTGGTGAGCACCGACAAAACGACAACGGACCCGATGGCCGTGGTGGACTGGATCAACATGTTCGCCCTGGCGGTAAACGAAGAAAACGCCGCAGGGGGCCGTGTGGTCACCGCGCCAACCAACGGTGCCTGCGGCATCGTTCCGGCCGTACTGGCGTACTACGACAAGTTTATCCGTGAAGTGAACGCGAACTCGCTGGCGCGCTACCTGCTGGTGGCCAGTGCGATTGGTTCTCTGTATAAGATGAACGCCTCCATTTCCGGTGCGGAAGTGGGCTGTCAGGGTGAAGTCGGCGTGGCGTGCTCCATGGCGGCGGCAGGTCTGGCGGAGCTGTTAGGCGCAAGCCCGGCGCAGGTGTGCATCGCTGCGGAAATCGGCATGGAACACAACCTGGGGCTGACCTGCGATCCGGTTGCCGGACAGGTACAGGTTCCGTGCATCGAGCGTAACGCGATTGCCTCCGTGAAGGCGGTAAACGCGGCGCGTATGGCGCTGCGCCGCACCAGCGAACCGCGCGTCTGTCTCGATAAGGTTATCGAAACCATGTACGAAACGGGTAAAGATATGAACGCCAAATACCGCGAAACCTCTCGCGGCGGCCTGGCGATGAAGATCGTGACCTGCGATTAAGCCTCTCAGGAAGCCTCGTTTTGCGAGGCTTCTTCCTGATTTCCCCACCATTCATAGTTTCACGCTGCTGACAGTGTTACCCTTCTTGCATGAGATAGAAGGGAGATTATCTGTGGCCGTTCATTTACTTATCGTCGATGCACTTAACCTGATTCGCCGTATCCATGCGGTACAGGGGACGCCCTGTAAAGACACCTGCCTGCACGCGCTGGAACAGCTTATCCGCCACAGCGAGCCCACCCACGCGGTCGCGGTTTTTGATGATGAAGCCCGCAACACGGGCTGGCGGCACCAGCGTCTGCCCGACTACAAAGCCGGACGCGCACCGATGCCGGACGATCTTCACGCCGAATTACCCATGCTGCGCGCCGCATTTGAACAGCGGGGCGTCCCCTGCTGGGGCGCACAGGGAAATGAAGCCGACGATCTCGCGGCCACCCTGGCCGTAAAGGTGGCGAGTGCCGGGCATCAGGCCACGATCGTTTCAACGGATAAAGGCTACTGCCAGCTGCTCTCCCCGACTATTCGCATTCGCGACTATTTTCAAAAACGCTGGCTGGACGCGCCGTTCATTGCCAGCGAGTTTGGCGTATCGCCTGAGCAATTGCCGGATTACTGGGGCCTGGCAGGCATCAGCAGCTCTAAAGTTCCGGGCGTGGCCGGTATTGGGCCGAAGAGCGCCGCGCAGTTGCTGACCGATTTTCAGAGTCTGGAGGGCATTTACGCCCGTCTGGACGAGGTGCCCGAAAAATGGCGCAAGAAGCTGGAGGCGCATAAAGAGATGGCGTTTATCTGCCGGGAAATCGCAACGCTACAGACGGATTTACAGCTGGACGGGAATTTACAGCAGTTAAGGTTAGAACGTTAAAACGACTACAGGGTTTTTGTAGGCCCGGTAAGCGCAGCGCCACCGGGCAAAACAAAGTACGTGCTATCGCTCGTCGCGACGCCCGCCTACGGCCGCCCACCAGCGACGAATATGCACCGTCACCTCTTCGCGGTCGTGATACAGCTGACGCGCCTGGATCTCCACGTTAATCCCGTGTTCGTCCAGTTGCTCCTGAATGTAGGCCAGGTTCTGCGACACCTCCTCATAGCGCTTTTTCATCGGCAGCTTGAGGTTGAAAATGGTCTCGCGACACCAGCCGTTCACCAGCCAGGAGGCCATCAGCGCGGCCACTTTCGCCGGTTTCTCAACCATGTCGCACACCATCCATGAGATGTTGTTGCGGTTCGGGCGATAGCGGAAACCGTCTTCACGCAGCCAGGTGACCTGTCCGGTGTCCATCAGGCTTTGCGCCATTGGGCCGTTATCAACGGACGATACCCACATGTTGCGTTTCACCAGCTGATAGGTCCAGCCGCCCGGGCACGCGCCGAGATCGACAGCGTACATGCCGTTTGCCAGACGCTCATCCCACTCATCCGCCGGGATAAAGACGTGGAACGCCTCTTCCAGCTTCAGCGTAGAACGGCTTGGCGCATCGGCCGGGAAGCGCAAACGCGGAATGCCCATAAAGAAAGGAGAGTTGTTGGTGGTGTACGAGTAGCCCGTATAGCAGCAGCCCGGTGCAATAAAGAAGATATGCACCACCGGACGCTTCGGCGTTTCGTAGTTCGTCAGCACGCCCGCATCACGCAGCGCAGCGCGCAGCGGAACGGTGAACTTACGGCAGAACTTCATCAGCTCTTTACTTTCGTTGGTATCCGCCACTTCAACGCGCAGATCGCCGCCCTTCTCCACCACGCCCTGCAGCATGCCCACGATTGGCGTGATGCGGTCTTCCGGGGGAAGGTCTTTGAGCAGCTCACCCGCGACAAACATCTGGCGCGCAAAAATCAGCGAGCTGAACGGCAGCTCGCGCGCCAGCTTATCCGCATCTTCAGGCTGATAGCATTCGAATACCACATAGCCCGCGTTTTCTTTTACGCGGGCAAAGCCGAAGATTTCGCGCTTCGCCGCTTTATCGGTAATTTCCGCGGCGCACTCTTTCTCAAACCCCGGGCGACAATATAAAACAACCTTATTCATGAACAACGCCCTTGCGTTTCAGACGGATAGCTCCGATAAACATTAATACCCAACCCGCCAGGAAGCTGACGCCACCGACAGGTGTAACAAACGCCCACAGGCGTAAATGCGAAAGTGCCAGACAGTAAAGGCTGCCGCTGAAAAGCACCGTACCCAGCGCCAGAAAGACGCTGCTCCAGTAAAACCAGATGCTGATACGGCGCTGCATCGCCACCGCCAGCCCAAAGATTGCCAGCGTATGGAACGCCTGATATTCAAGGCCGGTCTGGATCCAGCCCATCTCTACAGCGCCCAACGACTTGCTTAAGACATGTGCGCCAAAGGCGCCCAGTGCAACAAAAATAAAGCCACTCACCGCGGCAAAAATCAGCATGAATCGGCTGGTCATGTTTAAGTCCTGAATTGATGCGTGCCCGGCACACAAACGTTATTGTTCATACCTGAAGCGGAATTTTTCTTGCTCGCTTGCCGCTTTCGCCAGTATCCACTGCCGGAAGGCGGCTATTTTACCCAGTTCTGCCTGACTGTCATGACAAACCAGATAAAACGCATTCTTGCTGACCAGTACATCATTAAAAGGGCAGACCAGGCGACCTGCCTCTATTTCGGACTGCGCCATGACGTTGTTCGCCAACGCCACGCCCTGCCCGTGAATGGCAGCCTGTAACACCATCGCACTGTGGCTAAAGATGGGTCCCTGCTGCACGTTTATATGTGTAAGACCTAATTGACGGGTATAAGTTTGCCAGTCGCGTCGAGAGGCATCATGCAAAAGCGTATGCTGCGCCAGGTCAGCGGGAGACTTCAGCGCTTTGTCGCCCGTTAATAGCAGAGGGGAACAGACCGGCAGGAGATATTCTGCGTATAATTTCTCAACACGCAAGCCCGGCCAGTTACCGCGCCCATAAAAAATCGCGACATCCACGTCATCGGCCAGCTTGTCTTCCTGACGATCCACGGCCTGGATTCGAACGTCTATCCCCGGATAAGCTGAGTTAAAGCTTGAGAGTCTTGGCACCAGCCACTGAATGGCAAAACTGGGCAATAAACTAACAGTCAGAGCACCTTTTGCACTGCGGGCCTGTAGCTTACGCGTGGCTTCAGTAAGCTGCGAAAAAATCTCTTTAATATCCTGAAAATAGCTCTGCCCCTCTTCGGTCAACAGCAACGAGCGGTTGCGTCGACGAAACAGCTTAAGGCCCAGAAAATCCTCCAGAGACTTGATTTGGTGACTTACTGCGGCCTGTGTCACAAAAAGCTCATCGGCTGCGCGGGTGAAGCTCAGGTGACGTGCTGCTGCATCAAAAACACGTAATGCGTTGAGGGGGGGCAATCGCTTTGACATGGTTATATGGCTTAGATGTTAAAGGAATTTAACAAATAGGAAACAACGTTTAACCTATTAGTTTTTTTTATCTGAGCCATTATAATTTGTCCGTTGAGGAACTACCAGCAAATACCTATAGTGGCGGCACTTCCTGAGCCGGAACGAAGAGCTTTTTTCGGAATGCGTGTTCTGAAGGGCTTTTGGCTTACGGTTGTGATGTTGTGTTGTTGTGTTTGCAATTGGTCTGCGATTCAGACCACGGTAGCAACGCTACCAATTTTTCACTTCCTGTACATTTACCCTGTCTGTCCATAGTGATTAATGTAGCACCGCCAACTTGCGGTGCTTTTTTTTCGCCTGCGATCGGTTAATGCTCGATCTCTTTCATCTCTTTCACGTCCGTGCGGTTGATCTGCTGCTTGTTCCCGTTAGCATCTTTGTACGAAATCATCCCGGTATCGTTATCGGTTGTCGGTTTCCCTTCCGAAACGATGGAACGACCATCGTTGGTGTGCATCACGTAGTTGTTACCGGAACAGGCGCTCAGGGCAAAAGTAAACGCACAGGCAGAGATGATTGCAGCTGTCTTATTCATGATTATTCTCCTTTAGCAATTAATGCTATTCAAACCTCGATTTATAACAGGCTAAAACATCCGCCTAACACTATTTAGCATAACCTGCTTTTTTGGGGTCATGAGGATAAGCAGACAATTCTGATAGATATCAACCTCCTTGCCCTGCCGCGGAAATTGCGCGACGATCGTGATATTGAAATGAGGAATCCCATGAACGCTTTCAGTCCTGCGCAGTTCCGCGCACAGTTTCCGGCGCTGGCCGATGCCGGTATTTATCTGGACAGTGCCGCCACCGCCCTTAAGCCACAGGCGGTCATTGACGCCACGCAGCAGTTTTACAGCCTGAGCGCCGGGAACGTGCATCGCAGCCAGTTTGTCGAAGCGCAGCGATTAACCGCGCGCTATGAAGCGGCGCGCGATCGGGTGGCGCACCTGATCAATGCCGAAAGCGGGAAAAATATCGTCTGGACGCGCGGCACCACCGAGGCCATCAATATGGTGGCCCAGTGCTACGCGCGCCCGCTGCTTCAGCCGGGCGATGAGATTATCGTCAGCGAGGCGGAACATCACGCCAACCTGGTGCCGTGGCTGATGGTGGCCGAACAAACGGGTGCACGCGTGGTGAAGCTTCCGCTGGGCGCAGACCTTCTGCCCGATGTGGCCCGTCTCCCCGAGTTGATTACCCCCCGCAGCCGCATTCTGGCGCTTGGACAGATGTCTAACGTCACCGGTGGTTGCCCGGACCTGGCTCAGGCTATTCGGATAGCCCATGCCAACGGGATGGTGGTGATGGTCGACGGTGCGCAGGGCGTGGTGCATTTCCCCGCCGACGTGCAGGCGCTGGATATCGACTTCTATGCCTTCTCAGGACATAAGCTCTACGGGCCAACCGGTATTGGGGTGTTGTACGGCAAGCCGGAACTTCTGGCAAAAATGACGCCCTGGCTCGGGGGCGGCAAGATGATCGCTGAAGTGTCGTTCGAGGGCTTCAGAACGCAGGATGTCCCCTATCGCCTTGAAGCCGGTACGCCGAACGTGGCCGGCGTGATTGGCCTAAGCGCGGCGCTGGAGTGGCTGGCAGAAACAGACAGTGTTCAGGCTGAAAGCTGGAGCCGGAGGCTGGCGACGCTGGCAGAGGAAGAACTGAAAAAGCGCCCGGGTTTCCGCTCGTTCCGCGTTCAGGATTCAAGCCTGCTCGCCTTTGATTTTGTGGGCGTGCATCACAGCGACATGGTGACGCTGCTGGCCGGGTATGGCATCGCCCTGCGCGCCGGGCAGCACTGCGCGCAGCCGCTGCTGGCGGCGCTCGGCGTGAGCGGCACGCTGCGCGCCTCGTTCGCGCCCTATAACACACAAAGCGATGTTGACGCGCTGGTTGCCGCTGTCGACCGCGCGCTTGAAATACTGGTGGATTAATGACTCACGCTGCTTTAGCCGGACATCCGTTTGGCACCGTCATCACTGAAGAGACGTTAAAACAGACCTTTGCCCCGCTTTCACAGTGGGAAGATAAATATCGCCAGCTGATTCTTCTCGGTAAGCAGTTACCGACCCTCTCTGACGATCTCAAGGCGCAGGCGAAAGAGATTGCAGGCTGTGAAAATCGCGTCTGGCTGGGCGTGAGCGTTTCCGGTGAGAAGCTGCACTTCTTCGGCGACAGCGAAGGCCGCATCGTGCGGGGCCTGTTGGCCGTATTGTTGACGGCAGTGGAAGGGAAAAGCGCGGCGGAACTGCTGGCGCATTCGCCGCTGGCGTTATTTGATGAGCTGGGGCTGCGCGCGCAGCTCAGCGCCTCGCGCGGCCAGGGGTTGATCGCGCTCAACGACGCGGTACTGGACGCCGCACGTCAGGCTCAGGCCTGACGTTCCGCCTTCGCCATCATCTTCTTCAGGGCGTGAGACACCGCCACAAAGCCGAAGGAAGCGGTCACCATGGTGGCCGCGCCAAAGCCTGAGGCGCAATCCATTCTCTTTGGCCCTTCCGCCGTGCTTTTCATCGCACACACGGAACCATCGGCCTGCGGGTAGACCAGCGCTTCGGTCGAGAACACGCAGTCTACGCCCAGCTTGCCCTTGCTGTTCTTCACGACGTTAAAGTCGCTTTTCAGGCGTTCACGCAGCTTGGCGGCAAGAGGATCCTGAATGGTTTTCGCCAGATCGGCCACCTGGATCTGCGTAGGGTCGATTTGCCCGCCCGCGCCACCGGTCGTCACCAGGGGAACCTTGTAACGACGACAGTAGGCGATCAGCGCCGCTTTTGGACGCACGCTGTCGATGGCGTCAATCACATAGCTGTAGCCTTTGCTCATGTATTCAGCGACGTTATCTGCCGTCACAAAATCATCAATCACCGTGACCCGACATTCCGGGTTAATCAGGCGGATACGTTCCGCCATGACCTCAGATTTTTCCAGGCCGACGCTATCACGCAGGGCGTGGATTTGACGGTTGGTGTTGGTGACGCACACGTCATCCATATCAATCAGCGTGATTGCGCCAATACCGGTTCTCGCCAGCGCTTCTGCGGCCCACGACCCCACACCACCAATGCCCACGACGCAGACGTGCGCATCCGCAAACAGCTGCAGGGCTTTTTCACCATAGAGACGTGCCGTGCCGCCAAAACGCTGGCGCCAGGCATCGCTGATTACCACAGACATAACACCTCAGATGTAAAAAGGGTGAGGTTCTCCTCACCCTGAACAGTAATCCGTATTGCGCTCAGAATACCACAATCAGCCGCTGAATACGTTTCCGGCACCCGGTGCCGCCTTAAGCACCCACACGCGTCCGTAGTGGTTATACCAGCCTGCGCGGTGGCCTGCATCCGGACCAATGCCCTGATAGATATCGAAGTGCTGCCCTTTGATCGCGCCGCCAACGTCCAGCGCCACCATCAGACGCAGCTCATACTGGCCGTTGAACTTGCCGTTGTTGTCCAGCAGCGGGACCTCTGCCAGCAGCGTGGTGCCCGCAGGAATAATCGAACGATCCGATGCCACCGACGCACGGCCAATCAGCGGTACCGCACTCGCCCCTTTCACCGGCGCGAAGTTTTGCGGTTTAAAGAAGACAAACGACGGGTTCTGCTCCAGCAGCTCACGCACCTCGGCTTCGCTGTGCTTTTCGCCCCACTCGCGGATCGCCTGCATCGACATGTCTTCTTTCTTCACTTCGCCGCGGTCGATCAGCACCTTGCCAATACTGCGATAGGCGTGGCCGTTTTTACCGAAATAGCTGAAGAAGTTAAGCGGCGAGCCGTCGCCAAAATCAATATAGCCGCTGCCCTGAACGTCCATGATGAAGTTGTCCATCAGGGAGTTGCTGTAGGCAAGAACGTAGTTTTCGCTCAGCGCACCGGCGTAGATCTCAGCGCGCGACGGCAGACGACCGCGTTTTGGCGGCATACGGTAGATAGGGTACTGGAACTCGCCCTGACGCGTGTGTCGTGCCTGAATAACCGGGGTGTAATAGCCGGTGAACTGGACGTTGCCGTAGTTATCGGCCCCTTCCATCTGCCAGGCGTCGATACCAAACTGGCGCATGTTGCGCGTATCGCCGCCCGCGCGCAGCCAGTCCTGTACCGCGCTATAAACGTTATTCTGTGCGCTATATAAACGCGGTGACGCGTTGCGGATCTGGTAGACCTGCTCGGAGAAATCACCGGCATTGATCGGTGCGCCGACCGCATCAGGCTGATTAACTAAAGAGAAAGGCTGGGATAACTTCCCGTCTTTATACTGTTGACCGCGATCGGTCGGTTTGGAAGAACAGGCCGCAAGAATCGCTACCATTGCGCCCGCCATCAGATACTTCGCCCAACGTCCTTTCATTCTGTCTCGTCTTTTAGTTGCCCATTTCCGCGTGATGAAGATAACAAACCGCCAGGGCTAATGAAATGCGATCGCATGCCCTTTGGCAAATTTTGCGCAAAAAATAGTCCAAACAGCGCCATGTCGTTCAATTTGCATACAAAATCATGATAAATGTGAAAAAGGGGTTGCATCACAAGTCTATCCGAGTATAGTGCGCATCCACGGACGCGGGGTGGAGCAGCCTGGTAGCTCGTCGGGCTCATAACCCGAAGGTCGTCGGTTCAAATCCGGCCCCCGCAACCAATTAAAATTTGATGAAGTATCTTCTACGACTGTAGAAAGACGGACGCGGGGTGGAGCAGCCTGGTAGCTCGTCGGGCTCATAACCCGAAGGTCGTCGGTTCAAATCCGGCCCCCGCAACCAATCAAATTTGAAGAAGTAAGTTTCTGCGAGAGTAGAAAGACGGACGCGGGGTGGAGCAGCCTGGTAGCTCGTCGGGCTCATAACCCGAAGGTCGTCGGTTCAAATCCGGCCCCCGCAACCAACACTTCTAAAACAATAAACACCCTTAAGGGTGTTTTTTTGTATCTGTCGTTTGTGAATTTGCCGGGCGTTTACCCGGCCAAAAGATCTACCCGCGCCGCGCCAGCGTCGCCCCGTCAGAGAAATACGCACGAATCCCTGCCAGAATCGACTCCGCCACTTCCTGCTTGAATTTTGCCGTCTTGAGCTTACGCTCCTCTTCCACGTTACTGATAAACGCGGTTTCAACCAGGATGGACGGGATATCCGGCGCCTTGAGCACCGCAAATCCGGCCTGTTCAACGCTGTTCTTGTGCAGCTTATTGATGTTGCCCAGCTTGCCCAGCACCGCTTTACCAAACTTCAGGCTGTCGTTAATGGTCAGCGACTGCACCATGTCGAACATGGTGTGGTCGACGTAGCGGTCGCCGCTTTTGCTCACGCCACCGATCAGGTCCGAGGCGTTCTGGGTATCCGCCAGGTATCTTGCTGCGGTACTGGTCGCGCCTTTGGTTGAGAGCGCAAACACCGACGAGCCGCTTGGCTGACGGCTGGTAAACGCATCCGCATGGATCGAGACGAACAAATCTGCGCGCTGCTTCTGTGCTTTCGCCACCCTGACCTTCAGCGGAATAAAGACGTCTTCATTACGCGTCATATAGGCGCGCATATTGCCTTCTTTATCAATCAGCGCCTTCAGACGACGGGCAATTTGCAGAACCACGTCTTTTTCACGCGTGCGGTATTTCCCCACCGCACCGGAGTCTTCGCCGCCGTGGCCTGGATCGAGCATGATTACAATCGGACGATCGCGCCCTGCTTTCCCCGGCTGCGGACCGCTTTGCGCCGGCGGAACCTGACGCTGCAGATCGCCTTTGTTGTAATCTTCCAGCAGGGCAAGAAGCGGATCCTGAATATCCGTCGCATTGGCCGGGTAGAGATCCATCACCAGGCGCTCTTTGAACGTCGCGACAGGCGCCAGGGCAAACAGCTGCGGCTTCACGTTCTGCTTCAGTTCAAACACCATGCGCACGGTTTGCGGATCGAACTGCCCGACGCGCGCCGATTTAATAAACGGATCGTCGCCGCGGATCTGCGCCGCCATCCCTTTCAGCACGGAGTTAAGGTTAACGCCTTCGAGATCCACCACCACACGTTCCGGGTTGCTGAGGGCAAATTGCTTATATTTCAGCACGCGATTGGATTCGACCGTCACGCGCGTATAGGTCGACGATGGCCAGACGCGCACCGCCACGACCTGACTGGTGGCGGCAAGACCGACCTGACTGACGCTAAGCAACCACATTGCCCCGGCCCCTTTTAACAAACGGCGGCGGCTTATTGCTGAATTGGATCCCGACATGCTTCTCCCGAGCAAGAACACTGACTGATATACAAAATGTCCAGATTGACCGAAAACTTTAACGAATGACGCATAAACTGTCATCTATAAAAGGGTAAACAATCATACGCTAACGCACGGATTACTTATCATTTTCTGTGGGTCGCGGAAAATTTGCGCTTGCACACGCGGCCACAATCGAATAAAAATACAGAAATTACGAATAAACATTCATTAAGGGTTGTGCCATGGTGAAGGAACGTAGAACCGAACTGGTCCAGGGATTCCGCCATTCTGTTCCCTATATCAACGCCCATCGGGGAAAAACGTTTGTCATCATGCTTGGCGGCGAAGCCATTGAGCATGAAAATTTTTCCAGCATCGTCAATGACATTGGCCTGCTGCACAGCCTGGGGATCCGCCTGGTGGTGGTCTATGGCGCGCGCCCGCAGATCGACGCTAACCTGGCCGCTCACCACCACGAGCCGATTTACCACAAGCATACCCGCGTCACGGATGCCAAAACCCTTGAGCTGGTGAAGCAGGCGGCAGGTCTGCTGCAGCTGGATATCACCGCTCGCCTGTCCATGAGCCTGAACAACACGCCGCTGCAGGGCGCGCATATCAACGTCGTGAGCGGCAACTTCATCATTGCCCAGCCGCTCGGCGTGGACGATGGCGTGGATTACTGCCACAGCGGCCGCATTCGTCGTATTGATGAAGAAGCCATTCACCGCCAGCTGGACAGCGGCGCCATCGTCCTGATGGGCCCGGTCGCCGTTTCAGTGACCGGCGAAAGCTTTAACCTCACCTCAGAAGAGATCGCCACGCAGCTGGCGATCAAGCTGAAGGCGGAAAAAATGATTGGGTTTTGCTCCTCCCAGGGGGTCGTGAACGATGAAGGAACGATCGTGCCGGAACTCTTCCCGAATGAAGCCCAGGCCCGCGTGGAAGCGCTGGAAGCCGAAGGCGATTATCACTCCGGCACGGTCCGCTTCCTGCGTGGCGCCGTGAAGGCCTGCCGCAGCGGCGTGCGTCGTAGCCACCTGATCAGCTATCAGGAAGACGGCGCCCTGCTGCAGGAGCTGTTCTCCCGCGACGGTATTGGTACGCAGATTGTCATGGAGAGCGCGGAGCAGATCCGCCGCGCCACCATCAACGACATCGGCGGTATTCTGGAGCTGATCCGCCCGCTGGAACAGCAGGGTATTCTGGTGCGTCGTTCACGCGAGCAGCTGGAGATGGAGATCGACAAATTCACCATTATTCAGCGCGATAACCTGACCATCGCCTGCGCCGCGCTCTATCCGTTCCCGGAAGAGAAGATCGGTGAAATGGCCTGCGTGGCGGTGCATCCTGATTACCGCAGCTCTTCACGCGGTGAAATGCTGCTTGAGCGCGTGGCGGCACAGGCGCGCCAGATGGGGCTGAGCAAGCTGTTCGTCCTGACGACGCGCAGCATTCACTGGTTCCAGGAGCGCGGGTTCACGCCGGTGGATATCGATTCTCTGCCGGAAACGAAGAAAGAGATGTACAACTATCAGCGCCGTTCAAAAGTGCTGATGGCGGACCTGGGATGATACGACGCCCTCACCGTGCGGCGAGGGCTTTCATTCAGAGGGACTCAAATATCGCGCCCAGCCCGCTTCGGCGTTCCGTGCGGGTGGCAATCGCCTGCACCAGCACGCGTTCATCGGTATACAGCGACAGGCGCTGACGCGCGCGCGTAATGGCGGTATAGATCAGCTCGCGGGTAATGACGGGGGAAAGCTGCGTGGGCAGGATCAGCGCCGCGTGGTTAAACTCGGAGCCCTGGGACTTATGCACCGTCATCGCCCAGGCGGTTTCATGCTCGGGCAAACGGCTGGGCTGGAAAGACTTCACGCTCCCGTCCGGCATCTGGAACCAGACGCGCAGCCCCTGGCCGCAGTCGAGCGCAATCCCGATATCCCCGTTAAACAACCCCAGCGCGCTGTCGTTGCGGGAAATCATCACCGGTCGCCCTTCATACCAGCGCGAGTGCGGGGTGCGGTTTATTTTACGCTTTTGCACCAGCAGCTGTTCCAGCCTGTCGTTCAGGCCCCGGACACCAAAGGGACCTTCCCTCAGCGCACAAAGCAGCTGATATTCACCAAACGCGGCAATGACCTGCTCCGGCGAACGCTGCTGTTGTACGCCCGTCAGAAAGTGCTGATACCCCTGCAGGGCATCATCCAGCATCGCCTGATACTCTTCCCCGGTCTGCAGCGATTTTTTCTCAATATCCGTAAAGGTGCCGTCAAACACCGCAGTGGTTGTTCGCCGGTCGCCCCGGTTCACGGCCGCCGCAAGCTGGCCGATACCGGAATCGCTGCCGAAGCGGTAGCTTTTCTGCAGCAGACACAGGCTGTCGCGCAGCGCTCCTGCAAGCGAATGGTTTTCAGAGGTGAGCGAGCATCCGGTGAGACGGGCGAGCTCCTGAGCGCGTTCTGCGGTATATCCCAGGCTGGCATAGGTGCAGATATCGCCCAGCACAGCCCCCGCCTCCACGGAGGCAAGCTGGTCGCGATCGCCCAGGAAAATAACGCGCGCGTGCGGCGGTAGGGCATCAATCAAACGCGACATCATCGTCAGGTCAATCATCGACGCCTCATCCACCACCAGCACATCCAGGTGCAGGGGATTACCGGCATGGTAGCGCAAACGCTGGCTGCCAGGCTGAGCGCCAAGCAAACGGTGTAGCGTGCTGGCTTCGTTGGGGAAAAGCGCCAGCTGCTCCCCGGTAAGCGGCAGCTTTTGCAGCGCGCCGCCTAACGACTCCGTCAGACGCGCCGCCGCTTTACCGGTGGGAGCCGCCAGGCGAATACGGCACTTTTGCTCACCCGAGAGCTGAATCAGCGCGGCAAGCAGTTTTGCCACGGTGGTCGTTTTCCCGGTGCCCGGTCCGCCTGAAATCACCGAGATCCGACGCGTTAAGGCCACGGCTGCCGCCACTTTCTGCCAGTCTGTCGCCTCGTCAGAGGAAAACAGCGCATCCAGCGTTTGCCGGAGCTGCGTTTCATCGCAGGGAAGCGGGGCGTTGGTCTCGCTGAAGAAGCGCGCCACCGTCAGTTCGTTACGCCACAGCCGGTTAAGATACAAACGCTCGCCGACCAGAATCATTGGCGTCCCGGTATCGGCTCCGCTCACGGCAGGCGAACCGCGTAGTATCGCCTGCCAGTCCAGTGCGTCACCCAGCAGCGCGAAACACGCCTGTAAAGCCGGGGGCATTTTCTCATCCACCGCCAGACGCGACAGCGGCAGACATACGTGCCCCTCCCCCGCGTCTTTGCTCAGAATCGCGGCGGCAAGCATGACGGCTGGCTCCTCGCCTGCCACCATCATGCCAAACTGCACGTCCAGGTGGCGCAGTAATCGTTGTTCAACCGCGTCCAGCAGTAGCGCCTGCATCGTCATGCCATCTCCTCCGTGCCTGCGGCAAACAGGTTATCCATTTTTTCAATCAGCTCCACAGCCGGACGCGTGCTAAAGACGCCGGAACGCGGGTCGTTGGCATCCACGCCGCGCAGGAACAGGTAAATCACGCCGCCAAAATGCGCGTCGTAACGGTAATCGGCAATACGATGGCGCAGGTAACGGTGCAGCGCCAGGGTATAAAGCTGGTACTGCAGATCGTAGCGATGCAGTTGCATAGCCGACGCCATCGCCTGTTGGGTATAGGCTGTGCTGTCTTCGCCCAGCCAGTTCGATTTGTAATCCAGCAGGTAGTAGCGCCCGTCGTGGCGGAAAACAAGGTCGATAAAGCCTTTTAGCATTCCCTGCACCTGGCGGAAGTTCAGCGGCGGGCACCCGGCGGATAGCGGATCGTACTCGCGGATCAGCGCATCAAGCGCCTCGGCCCTGAGCGGGCTGGCGATGGGAAGATAAAACTCCATCTCCACCTGCTTATCTTTGGCGGTCAACTGGCTAAGCGAGATCCCCTGGGCCGTGAGCGGGGCGTGCAGAACCGCGCGGATCCATTCAGTAAGAACCGGCTGCCATTGCGCGTCGTAACCACCGCTCTGTAGCATCTTCAGCACCCACTCTTCGGAAACCGGCTGGGTAAAATCCAGCTCTTCAAACAGGCTGTGTAAAAACGTGCCCGGCGAGGCGCCGCGCGGGAACTGGTGCGGCGTCAGCACCGGCTCAGCGGGTACGCTACCGGCGCCTGCGGCATCCACGTCCAGTTTTGGCATCAGATCCTGCGCAATACTCTGCCCGTGCTGCTGTAAGCCGGAGTAGCTGGTAACGCGCCAGTCGTCGGCAATCGTACGTACCACCTGACGGGCATGGAGATCTGACTCGTGCGGCTCCGGCATGTGCCAGCGGCTGTTGTCGGGCAGCGATGGAATATGCAGGGCAACATGCTCAGTACAAAGCGATTCGATGCACTGGCGCAGGCCCGCCGCGTCTTTGGGTTCACCCTGCTGAATAAGCCGCCCCAGCGCGCTCAGATGAAAATCGCTCTCTCCGCTCTTTTCGCCACGGCGACGGAACAGAGGCGCAACGCCCAGGCTGCAGTGCCATACCGAGCGGGTCAGCGCCACGTAGAGCAGGCGCAAATCTTCCGCCAGACGTTCGGCCTCTGCCAGCTCAACGCTGGACTCCGCGTTGCTGAGATCGAGCACCGCCTCGAACGACTCGCGATCGTGGTAAAAAGCCTGATCCTGCACGCGGTAATTGGCGATAAACGGCAGCCAGACCAGCGGATATTCCAGGCCTTTCGACTTGTGGATTGTGACGATCTGCACCAGATGTTTATCACTCTCGAGGCGCATCTGCTGGCTGGAGGAATTGCTGTTCGGATCGGCAATCTGCTGCGCCAGCCAGCGCACCAGGGCGTGCTCGCTCTCCAGCTGCGTACCCGCTTCCTGCAAGAGTTCGCTGATGTGCAAAATATCAGTTAGCCGCCGCTCCCCACCTGCGGTAGCCAGCATATTCTCGGCAATGTGGCGCTGAGCCATGAGCTCGCGCACCATCGCCATCACCCCGCGCTTCTGCCATCTTTCCCGGTAGTGGACAAACTCTTCCACCACCGCATCCCACGCGGCTTCGTCATTGTTGAGCGCATCAATATCGCGCGCGTTCAGTCCGAGCATCGCGCTGGCTAATGCGCTGCGCAATGTACTTTCCCGTTCCGGGGCCAGCACGGCCTGCAGCAGCCATAACATCTCCTGCGCCTCCAGCGTTTCAAAGACGCTGTCGCGGTTCGAGAGGTAGACGGAGGGGATATTCAGTAACGTCAGGGCGTCGCGGATGAATGCGGCCTCCTGACGGCTGCGCACCAGCACCGTAATATCCGATGCCTTTACCGGGGTGGGGTTATCCCCCTTCCACAGCAGCGCCTCGCCTCGCGCTCCCGCACTGAGCCAGTCACGGATTTGCGCAGCACAGTGCTGGGCCATGGCATTTTGATAGTCGGCAACGCCGCAGCCTTCCCCATCCAGCAGCCAGAAGTTCATGGCAGGCTGCGTCACGCCGTTAAACTCGAAGCGCAGCGAGGCATTTTTCGGGGCAAATTTTACCGGCTGAAACGGGATCTCCCGGAACATAAACGCCGTTTCCATGCGGCTAAACAGCGCGTTGACGCTTTCCACCATGCCGGGAGAGGAGCGCCAGTTGGTATCGAGCGTGTAGTGCGCATCAACCTCGCTGCGGGCTTTCATATAGGTGAAAATATCCGCGCCGCGGAAGGCGTAGATGGCCTGTTTCGGATCGCCGATTAACAGCAGCGCGGTGTCGGGCTGCTGGCGCCAGATACGGCGGAAAATGCGGTACTGCTGAGGGTCGGTGTCCTGGAATTCGTCTATCATCGCCACCGGGAAGCGGGTGCGAATCGCGGTGGCAAGCGCTTCGCCATTTTCACTGCACAGCGCCGCATCCAGGCGGCTCAGCATATCGTCGAACCCCAGCTCGCCACGGCGGCGCTTTTCGCGCGCCACGGCTTCACGAATTTCCGTCATGGCGCGAGCGATCATCAGATCGTTGAGCGTAAGGGGCTCCGCCAGCAGGGTTTCAATCGCCACAAACAGGGGATGCTCAGGCACAATGCCGTCGGCTTTTGTCCGCTCAGCCAGGAAACGTTGGGAGAATTTCTCCAGCGCGTCCGGGAGCTGGTAGCCCCGCGTCTCTTCCTGCGCCCAGGCGCTGACCTTGTCGATCCATTTTCCCTGATTGCCACGGTTGAACTTGCGACGGTCAATCCCAGAATTTTCGATAATGGCGTCAATCTCGCCGACTGACTCCATCCACTTTTGCTTGATGTCTGCAATTTTCGCGATGATTTTTTCATGCCGCGAGGCCAGGGTTTCATCTGCCGGCGGCGGGGATTTGAAGACCGGCGCTTCCCCCTGTAGATAACGATCGATCGCGCGCAGCAGCGCCTCCGGGCCTTTCCAGAGCGCGTGTACCGCTTCGGCAATATCGCGCTGTAAGGGGTAGCAGTGGCGACGCCAGAAATCCGCGCAGGCCTGATAGCGAAGCACGGATTCATCTTCAATAAGCTGCTGTTCGAACAGCATACCGGACTCGAACGCGTTCAGGCTCAGCATGCGCTGGCAAAAACCGTGAATGGTAAAGACGGACGCTTCGTCCATCTGCCGTTCAGCGAGCAGCAGCCACTGGGCTGCCTGCTGCTTATCGGCAATCTCTTCCAGAAGGCTCGCGTAGAGGGGGTTATCCGTGCTCTGACGCAGACAGGCAATGCGCAGCTCGTGGATATTGGTACGAATACGGCCCCGCAGCTCCGCGGTAGCGGCCTCGGTGAAGGTGACCACCAGCAGCTCTTCCACGCTCAAAGGGCGTGGAAAAGCTGCGTTGCCGCCAAGCCCTAACAGCAGGCGCAGATAGAGGGCGGCAATGGTGAAGGTTTTTCCCGTTCCCGCTGAGGCTTCAATCAATCGTTCACCCTGCAGAGGTAAACGTAAGGGATCAAGGGACTCAGCGGTATCGGTCATTCTTTCTTACTCCAGGGCATAGATTGCTGCAGCGCGCTGACGCTCTTCCAGACTTTCCAGCCTTTCGGGTTCACGTATTCCGTTTTCCCGTTCTGGCTACCGGAAACCTGAGACAGGATGGTGATTCCCTGCGGCTTAATGACCGCCTGATGGAAGAAGTCGGCAACCTTCTGCGGCGTCAGCTGTTTTATCTCGGCCACTACTTTATCACGCGAATCAAATTTCAGATTACCGCGATCGAAATCTTTGCTCAGCTGCGAGGCTTCTTCACCCAGCGTCTGCGGCGGCTGCATCACCTGCGCGATGACGGCCTGCTGGATCTGGGCAAACTCTTCCGGCTTCATGGCACGCAGTTTTGCTTCCATCTGCGGGAAGAAAGCCTGGTAACGCTGCCAGAGATACGCCGGTTGTTTATCGCTGCTTTGCAGCAGGAAACCCAGCCCCCACTGACGACCGACGTTCATGGAGAAGGCAAACACCGCGTAGCCAAGCTGCTCCTCTGTGCGTAACTGGTTATAGAACCACGGCTGAATAATCTGTCCCAGCACGGCGCTCTGCGCTGAACTGGCGAATTCATCGTAGCCCGTTGGCACAAAGACCGCGGCCAGCGCGGAATCCGTGCTGTTGCCCGCCTTTTCAAAAATCACATTCTGTTTTTTCTCAACCAGCACGTCCTGGTTGCGGCACCACTCGTCGCCTTTAGAGCCGAGCTGAGTGCGAACATTCTGCGCCAGGGTTTTGGCCTGCTCCTCACTCATGTTGCCAACGATCAGGAACTCCGGACGCGTGTTGGTTTTCAGCGCGTCGCGGTACGCCAGCACGTCTTTTAAGGAGATGGAAGGCAGCAGCGCGCGGCGATCCTCACGCTGGAAATAAGGAACCTGCGACAGCATTTGCGCTGGCATAAGCGCCAGATCGTAAGCCTTGCCCTTCTCGGCAGAATCCATCATCTGGGCATACCAGGATTTAGCCTGCTCAAGCTGCTCTTCCGTCGGCGTGTAGCTGAAGTAGCCCTCCAGCAGGGCCTGGAACAGCTGCGGCAAGCGCTGGGTATAGCCGTTTGCATTAAGCATCAAACCGTTATTGGCGTTGGTGGAGAAGCTGATCCCGCCCACGGCGGCCTGGTTGCTGAGCTGATCGAGCGCGATACCGGCGAGATAGTCATTGAGCGCGAACATCACCTGATTTTTGGCGCTGTTCATGGCTTTCGGGTTACGCAGCACCACGCTGACATCGGCCTTTGGCTCGCTGGCGAAATAGCGGCTTGGGGTGTACACGACGCGGAGCGTGGGCTCATCAATGATGAGTTCCGGATGCGGGTAATCTTTCGTCGTTTTGATCAGCGAGAAGTCATCCGGAATATAGGGGTTCAGCTCCGGCAGCTTCAACGCAATCTCACCGGCCTTCTTCTGCCAGTCGGCGAAGGTCTGGGCGCTGATTTTATCCACCTGATAAGGGGCATCGACAAAGTACGCCGTCTTGTTATGCGGTTCGTTCGGGCTGATGTACCAGATGCGGGCATTCTCCGGCGTCATCATCGCCAGGCGGTCTTTTACCGCCCCGGCATCATACCGGTCGGCAATATTCACCGCGTCGAGGGTATGTTCCACCGGCACGCGGATCATGGTGTCCGCCAGCCACTCCACATAATCCATGTCACGGGTGATGGACGGGTAGCGGAAATCGAGATCCAACACGTGCGCGAGTTCATCAAAATAGCGCTTATCGACGCCTTTCTCACGCAGTAAGGAGAGGTAGCTAAAGATAGCCGCTACGACTTCATCACGGTTGGCCTGTCCTTTGTCAGTCAGGGTCGCGGAGATCGCCAGCACGCCGCTATTGCCGTTCACAACCGGATCGGAGTCGGCGCGAATGCCTTCCGCCAGCCCCTGCTTTTGCAGCCAGTCAGACAGCGTACCCGGGCTACGGTTACCAATCAGATAGGTGACCAGCTCATCGGTTTTACTGCGGAACTGTGCCGTGTTGTTATCAATGCGGAATTCCACGCGCAGCACTTTGCGCGGCATGGCAGGAACGTAGTGGATCACGATGCCTTTTTGCGCGTCCGTGACCACCGGAACGGTTATTTGCGGCAGGTCGATATTTTTATTCGGCACCCGGCCAAAGGTTTTGGCCGCCATGGCTGCCAGCTCCGGCAACGGTTTATTGCTGTAGATGACCGCTTTCATCAGGTTGGCGGAGTAGTATTGATCGCGAAACGCGTGCAGGGCATCCAGCACCGGGCTGTTCGGTTTGTCGCTCAAGGTTTCCAGATTACCGCCGGAGAAGCGCGAACCCGGGTGCGCGGGGTTGATGGTTTCGGCGCTGACCTGCGCCATGCGCATACCGTCTCGCGTGCGGGCCATGGTCAGCTCGGCATTCACCGCATTACGTTCACGATCGGCGTATTTTTTATCCAGCAACGGCGCGGCGATGGAATCAGCAAGGCGATCGACCGCCCCTTCCAGCGCATCATTTTCGACTTCGAGATAAAAGGCCGTGCGGTACGGTGCCGTACTGGCATTGTGGCTGCCGCCATGCATCTTCAGAAATTCGGACAGGCTATCTGGCTGCGGGTATTTTTTTGACCCCATCAGCGTCATATGTTCCAGATAGTGTGCAAGCCCAGGATGAGCGTCAGGATCTTCCAGCGACCCAACCGGCACCACCAATGCCGACAGGGATTTCACCGCCTGCGGGTCGGAAACCAGCAGCACGGTCATCCCGTTATCAAGGCGAATAGCCTGATATTGACGGGTATCTTTTTCGCTCTTACGGATAGTTTCCTGAACGAGTTGCCAACCGGAGTCTGCGTAAGTGACGGGCACCCAAAGGGCAATAAACAAAACAAACGCTTTAAACAAGGTGCTGCCTGGCATTACGACCTCTTTATCACGGCTACATCATTAACAAACTGCGTGCTGGACACGCCAACATCTCTTTCTTTGGGTACATCAGTCCGTGATAAGAAGTGCATCATAAATGAACACCTTTATCTGCGCAATTTTTATACAGCGCTCAAGACTGATTAAATCTAAACAACGGCAACAGGTAGCGCTGCGCCTCTTCCGTGATCGCCTCAAAGTATTCTGGCTCGAGCGCTCGCCACAAACGCTGATACCAGACATCCTCACCTTCACCCCGCACCATCATGTTTCCTTCATAGGCCTGCATAAACTTACTGCGCGCTTTCTGGAGCGAAGCCTCATCCGTTAACATCGCATCATTCTGCGCGTCATAACAGGCTTTTATCCAGGCGCCGCCACTTTCCGGTAGTAACAGGAGCGGTTTGTTCATTCCCTGACGGTAGCCTTCAATGTACAAAGACAGATAACCTAACGCCTGCTCGGCTTCCATCGACGGGAAGCGCCATTCGCCCTCTTTGCGCACGAAAATGCGGCTTTCGCCTTTATGCCCACCCGCACTGTAGACAAGATGTTCCAGCCAGAGTTGCAATCCTTGCGAAACGCTTAGCATTGAGGGCCGCCAGCGCAGCAGCCCATCCGGCTGTACCTGGGTTAACCAGCCCGTGAGCTGTACCCCGTTGCAGTTGAGATCAATTTCAATACTTTTCCCCGGCTGTCGGCACGCTCTTACGCGCTCTGCCAGAGCGGTCATCTCCTGGCACTGCGCCTCCCAGACGATCTCCCCGAACGCTCCGTAGGGCAGCTGACCCGCAGCACGGTAGCGACGGTAAAGTTTGTCCGCATCTTCCTCTTCAACCAGCGCATTCAGCAGCTGCAGGTTTAACTGGTAGCGCTCCAGACCTTCCAGCGTAAACGGTTCTGCATCAGGAATTTCACTCTCTTCAGAGCGGAAGTTGACCTGCAGTCGCTGCTGGAAGAAGGCGCGCACCGGATGTGCCCAAAACCGCTGAAGCTGCTCGAAGGTCAGGGTGTCGATGGGGCGCGGGTCAAGTTCCTGAATGAAATCAGTATGCGCATTCCCCTCTTTTTTCGCCGCCGGTAACCACTCATGGGCATAGCTCTGGCGCTCGCCGGCAATATAGTTCACCGGGTCAAACGGCATGCGGCTGTGGAAACAGGTGATATGGGCTTTCACCCTCTGCTCGCTTTCATCACAGTTGCGCTCTTCATCTCCCGGCAGGTAGTGGCTCTGGCCGATATAGTCCACCAGCTCCTGCACCAGTACGGAGGGGAAACGCTCGCTGTTGTCCTGAATAGAACGGCCGATATAGCTGATATAGAGCTTGCTCTGAGCAGAAATGAGCGCTTCAAGGAAGAGGTAGCGGTCATCATCGCGGCGGCTACGATCGCCCCGTTTTGGGTTTGCGCTCATCAAGTCGAACCCCAGCGGCGGCAGCGCGCGCGGATACACACCGTCGTTCATGCCAAGCAGGCAGACCACCCCGAACGGGATAGAACGCATGGGCATCAGGGTGCAAATATTGACAGGCCCCGCCAGGAAACGCTGGCTGATTCGCTCCTGGTCAAGCCGCTGCGTCAGCTCATCACGCAACAGCGACAACGGGATGGCCTCGTGGTAGTGGGAATTCACGCCTTCGTCGATGATAGCCTGCCACTGGGTTTCAATGAGTGCCATCGCCGCTTCGGTGTCATTGTCCGGCAGGAGGAAATCATTGAGTAACGCCCTGCAGACCGGGAGCCATTCTTCAAGTGGACGCGGCTGCAACAGCGCATATCGCCAGCGGTTAAGCTGCATTAATAGCGATGCTAAATGCCCCACCAGTTCAGCAATTAACCCGCTGGACTCATCGTAAGGCAGCACCTCATTCCACTCGCCCTGGCTGCTTTCCATGGCGTAGCCCAACAGCATACGCGTCAGGCCAAATCGCCAGGTGTGCTGTCCGGTTGCGGGAAGCTCGAACTCCTGAACGTTATCGTCATCGATCCCCCAGCGCACGCCAGACTCATTCACCCACTGACGAAGGTAGCGCAGACCCTCTTCATTAATGTTGAAGCGTGCGGCCAGCACGGGAACATCCAGCAACGCCAGGACATCTTCGGAGATAAACCGGCTATCCGGCAGTGACAGCAGAGTGATAAACGCCTGCAATACCGGATGCGACTGGCGGGCACGACGGTCAGATATCGCGTAAGGCAGGTACCGCTCCCCCGTCGCGCTGCCAAAGACGGCCTGAATAAAGGGACTGTAGGTGTCGATATCCGCCACCATCACCACGATATCGCGTGGCGTCAGATCGGGATCCTCCTGCAGCATCGCCAGCAGCTGGTCGTGAAGTACTTCGACCTCACGCTGCGGGCTGTGGCAAACGTGGATCGTGACGCTGCGATCGTCAGGATCCAGTTTTCGCTTATTGTCGCTGCGTTCGAACTCGTTCGCCGTCACGCCCATGACGGCGCGGTTTTCCAGATCCAGAATATCTAACTGAATATTATGCAGCAGGCAGTCCGGGGCGATCTCAACAAAGGCATCCACATCACCTTCACCTGAGGAAGTGATGTCTGAAAGCATGTGAATGTAATCACGCCCCAGCTTCCCCCACGAGGCAAGCAGCGGATTGGGCAGGTTCTGGATACCGTCTTCATCGAAAAGCTGCCCGGCCGTCGAGCCGTCTTTAAACAGCGGGATGGATCGTTCTTCAAAAAGGCGTTTTCGTTGGCGAGTTACCAGCCGTGCAAGCCAGCGTTCGTCGAGAATATCCCCCCAATACTGTCGGCAAGGGTTGGTAAACAAAATATGAATATCAATATGTTTACCCAGCGCATTCAGCGCCTTCAGATAGACAGGGGGTAATGCGGATATCCCGCAGATAAAAACGCGTGACGGCAGTCGGGCCGGGCGTTCCGACGCATTTTCAAGTATCGAGATAAACCGATCGTAGAGATTGGCACGGTGCCACTTAGGCTGGCCCAGTCTCTCGGTATGCTCCACCAGCGCTTTCCACAGCGGGGCCTGCCATATTTGCGCCTCCGGCAGGCCTTCAACCAACTCGCCCGCTTCCCAACGCATTAACCAGTCAGAGCGGTAAACAAGGTATTGGTCGTAGAGATCGGCAGTGCGCGACGCCAGCTGGAACAGCTTGCGCTTGTCGGTATCGTCATTGAGGTAGTGGCGCAGCATGGCAAATTCATCGTGCTGCAGCATTTCCGGCAGCAGCGCCATCAGCTTCCAGCTCATGGCCTGCTTGTTGAAGGCGCTCTGCTCCGGGATATCCGGCAACACGCGGACAAACATCTCCCAGATGAAGCTCGCAGGCAGCGGAAAATCAATATTCGCGGCAATGCCAAATTTGCGGGAAAGCGACATTTGCAGCCACTGCGCCATACCGGTGCTCTGCACCAGCACCATTTCAGGCTCAAAAGGATCGTCAAGTCGCTCGCGCTCAACGATAAACTCCATCAGTGCTTCCAGCACATCCAGACGATTTGAGTGGTAGACCCTTAACATAGACGCTCCCGACTACTGGCTAACCGGGCAATGCAGACGCGTTAACTCACCGCGCCGACCCAGAGGAGAAATAAGTGTAACCGTGATGCTGACACATCCTGCGAGCGTTGTCTGCCCCCGACTGGCCTGCCAGCCTGCCGGGAGAACATTTGTTGAGAGCTGAGACTGGTTCCAGGCATGGTGCCAGAGCTGGCGATACTGATTAAACACGGTGAACCGCGCCGCCAGCGCCCGGTGATACCCCGACAGTGCCGTCACGACCACCACCAGCAGCATCATCGCCAGCAGGACCTCAACCATGCTAAACCCTTTTTCTCTGCTCACGGCAGCTGACATAACGCACTCTCCTTAAGGGGGCAAAAATCGCTCCAGCCGTGAGGCGAAAAGCGCACTATCCCGTCGACGATCTCTCCCCTGCGCCAGAGCAGCAGGTCGTTGCCGCCGGCTATCAGTAGTACCCGCGCCTCGCTCAGCTGACGCAAACACACCCGCCATGCCGATGTCGTTTTGCACTGGACTGGTGGCGCTGACGCCCAGCGCTGAACGCGCCCCCACTCAAGCGCGGACTGCACCGTCGCCTGCTGCTGAAGCGAGCGGCTCTCACCGCCGACGAGTGCACTGAACGTTGTGAGCTGCTGATTGAGGCCCGTCAGGATCAGGGTACCAAGCACCAGTAAAAGCAGAACCAGCGCCAGCGAAGATATGCCGCGTTGACGATTCACAGGTTGTACCCCGTGACCGTATACAACGCCTGCCAGGGTTCCCCTTTTTCATCTTTACGCCTCGCGGCCAGTTCGATATTCAGCTCTGGCGCAAAACCGGCATGTTCGACTCTCCTCACCACAAAGTGTGCTATCGTAAGCCTGTCCGGGTCCGTGAGCTTTTCCCACCCTTTTCCTTCACACGACGTCGCGCCACGCAGGGTTTCCAGCGCCCCCGATTCCAGACGAAAACCGGTGCTGTCATTTTCTGACGCGCTGCTATCCCAGTAGCCGTTACTGTTGGCATCCCACCGCGCAATGATGCAGCGCCCCTGCCTGCCGATCGTCAGCGCCTGTCCCTGGCAATTTCCCGCGCAGTACCCCGCACGCTGAAGCTGTTTGCCGAGGGCGAACAGGCGTTGCCAGACCTCTTCTTCCAGCTCTCGCTGGGTAGATTGCAGTAATACCGCCCGCTGCAATCCGGGTAAAAAGCGCGATGCGCTTATCAATAACAGGCTGCTGATGACCGTAGCAATCAGCACTTCGGTAAGCGAAAAGCCGCCCTGCCTCATCGACATTGTCCTCCCTCGGAGACCTTACACATCCTGATGCGCCCTCCGTCTGAAACGATAATCAGCCAGTCTCCGGCACGACTTTGAACGCGTATCCGCCCTGCCCATGCCGTATCCCGTAATCCATAGAACCCCAGCGACGGCGTGACCTCGCCGATCGCGACCTCAGGCCAGAGGGGGAGCAGCACAAAGGGACTGTCCTTCTCACAGCCCTGCACGGCAGAGCTCACCAGACAGTCCCTGTCGCCAACCCGCTGACGGGTGATTTGATGGTCGCGGTTGTGGCGGTTGGCATGGTTGCGCAGAAACAGCAGGTAATCTCGCACCTGACTGGCGGTTTGCCACAGCCGCTGATGCCGTTGCCAGCTGTCCCAGCCGTACAGACCTGAAGCGCTGAGGATGACGACAAGCGAAACAGCGACCAGCGTTTCGATAAGCGTAAAACCGTTCTCTTTTTTCATACCGGGAGTGTGGCGAAGCGCCGTGAACATGACGAGCATCGGATTATCGTTTTACGAGGCGTCATCCGCAGAATTGGGAGGGTTGCAGCGCGTTGCACGCTTTCTGGATAGCGCATCGGGAAACGGGAGAAAGGCGAAAAAAAACCGGCGCTAAACAGCACCGGTTGTGTCAGGCTTTACCGCATCAGATCGCGACAGGCGCTTTGATGCCCGGATGGGGGTCGTAGCCCTCAATCTCGAAATCTTCAAAGCGGTAATCGAAGATTGATGCCGGTTTGCGTTTGATAATCAGCTTCGGCAGCGCACGCGGTTCGCGGGTTAGCTGGAGATGCGTCTGTTCCATATGGTTGCTGTAGAGATGGGTATCCCCACCGGTCCAGACGAAATCACCCACTTCCAGGTCGCACTGCTGCGCCATCATATGAACTAACAGCGCATAGCTGGCAATGTTAAACGGCAGGCCGAGGAACACGTCACAGGAGCGCTGGTAGAGCTGGCAGGAGAGCTTGCCGTCAGCGACATAGAACTGGAAGAACGCGTGGCACGGCGCCAGCGCCATTTTATCCAGTTCGCCAACGTTCCAGGCGGAAACGATGATGCGGCGCGAGTCCGGATCGTTTTTCAGCTGGTTCATCACGGTGGTGATCTGGTCAATATGGCGGCCATCAGGCGTTGGCCATGCGCGCCACTGCTTGCCGTAAACGGGGCCCAGGTTGCCGTTCTCGTCTGCCCATTCGTCCCAGATGGAGACGTTATTTTCGTGCAGATACGCAACGTTAGTATCGCCTTGCAGGAACCAGAGCAGTTCATGAATGATCGAGCGCACGTGGCAGCGCTTTGTCGTCACCAGCGGGAAGCCTTCTTGCAGGTTGAAGCGCATCTGGTGGCCAAAAATGGAGAGCGTACCGGTACCGGTGCGGTCATTTTTCGGCGTGCCCTCATCGAGCACTTTTTTCATCAGTTCAAGATACTGTTTCATGGTTCCTCAGGAAAGTTGTTGCTGTGGACGACGACGATACGCCCAAATCATCATAATGGCACCCGCGACGAGCATCGGAATGGAGAGGATCTGCCCCATGCTGATGTACTGTACCCACTCGCCGGTAAACTGGGCGTCAGGCTGGCGGAAGAATTCGACGATGATGCGGAACGCGCCATAGCCAATCAGGAACAGCCCGGAAACAGCCCCCATCGGACGAGGCTTGCGGATAAACAGGTTGAGGATGATAAACAGCACCACGCCTTCCAGCGCCAGCTCGTACAGCTGGGACATATGGCGCGGCAGCACGCCGTAGGTATCGAAAATGGACTGCCACTCAGGATGCGACGGCAACAGCGCCATGTCTTCCGCGCGCGAGCCCGGGAACAGCATGGTAAAGGAAACGCTCGGGTCGACACGCCCCCACAGCTCACCGTTGATGAAGTTGCCCAGACGGCCTGCCCCGAGACCAAACGGGATCAGCGGCGCGATGAAATCTGACACTTGGAAGAAGTTGCGTTTGGTGCGTTTGGCAAAAATCACCATCACCAGGATCACCCCAATCAGGCCGCCGTGGAAGGACATGCCGCCGTCCCAGACGCGGAACAGATAGAGAGGGTCATTCAGGAATACCGGGAAGTTATAGAACAGCACATACCCAATACGGCCACCCAGGAACACGCCGAGGAAGCCCGCATACAGCAGGTTTTCAACTTCGTTTTTAGTCCAGCCGCTGCCAGGACGGCTGGCGCGACGGCCAGCGAGCCACATGGCAAAAATGAAGCCCACCAGGTACATCAGACCGTACCAGTGAAGCGAAACAGGTCCTACTGAGAAAATGACCGGATCAAATTCCGGAAAATGCAGATAACCACTGTTCATCTGTCACCACAAGATGTTGTTATTCCGCTGAAAGTGGACAGCGGTAGAAATGCGATTCTGCCGTAAGCAGAGGCTCCAAAGTTGCGAATCATAGCACAAGGCGGGCGCGGAGGATGCGCCCGAGATGTAAAAGATGTGTATAGGGTTTTATGCGCGCTGGTGCCCTCTCCCACAGGGAGGGGGAGAAAGGCTTTAGCGGCCGCCGCGGATCAGACCGCCCATACCGCGTCGTTCCATAAACGCCGCGACCTGGTGGCGAACCTCAGCAGCCAGCTGCGCCTCAAGGCTACGTTCAGCCAGCTCGCGGGCATCATTGATTTCAATATGCCGCAACAGATACTTCACGCGGGCAACAGCGCGACCGTTCATCGACAGATGGCGATATCCCAGACCAATCAGGATCGCAACGCACATGGAGTCCCCGGCCATTTCACCGCACAGGCGTAAATCAATGCCGTACTGCTCCGCTTCACGGGCAATCATCGCTAAGGCGCGAATGATCGCCGGATGCAGGCTGTCATAGATACTGGCGACGCGGGTGTTGTTACGGTCGACGGCCAGAATATATTGCGTCAGGTCGTTCGTGCCGACAGAGATAAAATCAACCCGGTTCGCCAGCTGCGGCAGCATAAAGACCATAGACGGCACTTCAAGCATGACGCCGATCCGCGGTTTCGGAATCGCATAACCGATCATCTCTTCCACTTCACGGCCTGCACGTTCGATCAACCGACGCGCTTCGTCGATCTCATCGATGCTGGTGACCATCGGCAGTAAAATGCTGAGATTGCCCGTCGCCGCGTTGGCGCGGAGCATGGCACGCACCTGGATCAGGAAGATCTCAGGCTGGTCGAGCGTAATGCGGATCCCACGCCAGCCCAGGCACGGGTTTTCTTCGCTGATCGGCATATAGGGCAGTTGTTTATCCGCCCCGACGTCCAGGGTTCGCAGGGTGACCGGTTTGTCGTTAAACATTTGCAGCATGCCCTGATACTGCGCCACCTGCTCCTCTTCAGAGGGAAAGCCGCTCTGCAGCATGAACGGGATTTCGGTGCGGTACAGGCCAATGCCGTCGATGCGGCTGCCCAGCTTCTCTTCATGCTCAGGGCTTAAACCGGCGTTGAGCATGACTTTGATCCGCTCACCGCTCTTAAGCTGGGCGGGCAGGTTAACGTCATCTTCTGCCAGCTTGCTTAATTCATTCTCTTCGCTGATAAGACGCTGGTATTCCTGGAGCAGAACCGGCTCAGGATCGACCAGCAGCTCACCGCGATAGCCGTCGACCACCAGCGTACGGCGATGAAGTACCGACGGCTGAATGTCCGCCCCCATAACGGTAGGGATACCCAGCGCGCGCACCATAATGGCGGCGTGCGAGTTGGCGGCACCATCGCGCACCACCACACCGGCCAGCCTGTCCTGCGGCAGTTCAGCCAGCGTCGTTGCTGAGAGTTCATCGGCGACCAGAACAAACCGTTTTGGCCAGGCGTTCGGCCCCTGAATGGTGTCATCAAGATGGAACAGCAGGCGCTGCCCCAGGGCGCGCAGATCGCCTGCGCGCTCTTTCAGGTAACCGTCGGTCAGTGCCGCAAATTGATCGGCAAATTTTTCGATGACCTTCTTAACCGCCCACTCCGCGACCGAGCCTTTATCCACTTCCGCAAAAAGCTCACGGCGCAGGCGCGCATCGGAAAGCAGGTGCGAATAGAGGTCAAAGATGGCCGCCGTCTCTTTTTGCGCGCCTGCGGCAAAGCGCTTGCTGTAGCGACGAAATTCATTCGCGGCCTCTTCCAGCGCGGCGGTAAGACGCTCGCGCTCCAGCGCTTCATCAAGCGTTGAGGCTTCATAAACCTGCTCCATGAGCGGCAGCGTGGCATCCATCCAGCCTTCAGCAATCGCCACGCCTGGCGAGGCCGGAAGGGCACGAATGCGCGTATGGCGATACTGGCCAAAGAGCGCGGCAAGCTGAGACTGGGAGAGGATCGCCGCCATCTGCGTGGCCAGCGTGACGAGGAATGACTCCTCGCTTTCGTCGTACTGACGTAGCTCACGCTGCTGGACAACCAGCACGCCGAGAAGCTGGCGACGCTGGATAATCGGCACGCCAAGGAAAGCGCGGAAGCGCTCTTCTTTTACGGAAGGAATGTATTTAAAGCTGGGGTGTTTTTGCGCGTCAGCAAGGTTAATGGGTTCAGCCAGTCGCCCAACCAGACCCACGATACCCTCATCAAATGCGAGCGTTACGGTGCGTCCACGCGGTTTTTTCAAACCACGGGTCGCCATCAGGTAATAGCAGCGCCGATCGTGGTCGGCCAGATACACCGAACAGACCTCGGTCTCCATCGCAAGACAGATGTCGGTGACCAGAATATTCAGCGCCTCGTTCAGACGCGGCGCGCTGGCCACCTTCTCGACTATTTCTCGCAAGCGGGTGAGCATGATTTGCGTAGCTTAACCTCTTTTACGTCGCCAGGCAGGTGCGCTCTGCGGCTTAGGCGGGATCTCCTGAAGCTGCATCACCACACTTGCAAACTCTTTCATCACCCTACGGTAAACATCGCGCTTAAATGACACGACCTGACGAACAGGATACCAATAGCTCACCCAGCGCCAGCCATCGAACTCCGGCGTACTGCTGGTTTGCATATTGATGTCTGAATCGTTGCCCACCAACTGCAACAGAAACCACTTCTGTTTCTGGCCGATACAAACCGGCTTTGTGTCCCAACGCACCAAACGTTTCGGTAACTTGTAACGCAACCAGTTGCGGGTCGAAGCCAGGATGCGAACATCTTTTCGGCTCAAACCGACCTCTTCAAAAAGCTCCCGGTACATCGCTTGTTCTGGGGACTCTCCAGGATTGATCCCGCCTTGCGGGAACTGCCAGGAGTGCTGACCATATCGACGGGCCCACATCACCTGGCCCTGACGATTACAAATTACTATTCCTACGTTTGGGCGGTAGCCATCGTCATCAATCACCGGACTACCCCAAACTAAACCTTATATATGAATGATTGTTTCACACTACAGGGAGGCGGTAAACCACTCTCTTACAGGCCTGCAACCTAATAACAATTGAATAACTCACAAATATGTGCGGAGTTATAAACAGATATGAGACAGCAAAGGGAATTTTATTCACCTTTTCTGTGGATATAGTTGTGAAGAAGTGTCTGATTACCGATGAACAACCTCAAGTACCACAAAACGTCCTTTTATACCCCACCCCATTAATATGATTATTTTCATATGGTTATATGCATTGAGATAAACAAAAAACTGATTAGCGTGACGATCGTCACATCAGGGATCGTCGCACTGATGAAAGATCGAACAGCGTCGGTTTTATCCACAGATTGTGCCAATAAGTTAGTCACAATTTGTTTGAAAATTCGATTTTCATCGCACGTCAAGGCTGTAAATGGAAACAGTAGTCAGGGTTATGCCCAGTTATCCCATTTTTCTGTGGATAACATGGTGTAAGATCCTGTTCATTGTCAGTGACCAGATTTGAACAACCGGTTTTCTCACCCAGGCGGAACGATTTCAGACCAATAAAAAATCCTATAAATCATAGAGATGTCATATTGGTACAGAAAAAGTTAAACTCTATCCACAGGGGACAATTTCTTCGTTTATTTTTTAATCAAAAGGTTACCGTCATGCACCCGCTTACACCCTTGCTCTCACCACCGTCCAGCGAGAGCCAGTTGCTACTGCAGGCACAGCGTCTGGCTGGCTTTTCGCTTGGCGAGCTGGCGGCAATGGCCGGGCTTCCGATCCCAAAGGATCTGAAGCGGGATAAAGGCTGGATCGGTATGCTGCTGGAGCTGTGGCTGGGTGCCAGCGCAGGGAGCAAACCCGAGCAGGATTTTGCAGCCCTTGGCGTGGAGTTAAAAACCATCCCTGTAGACCGCCAGGGCAAGCCGCTTGAGACCACCTTCGTCTGCGTTGCGCCACTAACCGGCAATACCGGTGTAACCTGGGAAACCAGCCACGTTCGCCACAAGCTGAAGCGCGTATTGTGGGTACCGGTTGAGGGTGAGCGTCAGATCCCCCTGGCCGACCGACGCGTCGGCGCGCCGCTTCTCTGGAGCCCTGACGAGGATGAGGAGCATCAGCTGCGTCTGGACTGGGAGGAGCTGATGGACATGATTGTGCTTGGGCAGGTAGAGCGTATCACCGCCCGACACGGAGAAGTATTACAGCTGCGTCCGAAAGCGGCCAACAGTAAAGCACTTACCGAGGCAATCGGCGCGCAGGGCGAGCCTATCCTGACGTTGCCGCGCGGTTTTTATCTCAAAAAGAATTTCACCGGTGCACTACTCGCACGTCATTTCCTGTTGAAAACATAGTTTTTTACTTATTTTGAGAGCTCTCGAACATAATCGACTGCTTTTTAAGATTTTACCGCTTCCTCAAGTCGCCATATCGGGTTAATACTAGATTATGATTTGATACAAGCCAGATGAGGACGATAACGATGAAAAAATGGGCAGTGTTAGTGTCAGCAGTCGGTTTAGCGTTTGCTGTATCGGGCTGTAGCAGCGATTACGTCATGGCGACAAAAGATGGTCGAATGATCCTGACCGACGGTAAACCCGAAGTCGACGATGATACCGGTCTGGTCAGCTACCGCGACCAGGAAGGCAATAAAATGCAGATCAATCGCGACGAAGTCTCGCAAATTATCGAGCGATAAACAGAGAGAGGTCAGTCGCTTGCTGGCCTTTTTGATTTTTTTCTTCCCCTTTTGCTTCCCCTCTGCCATGTTTATATTCCTTTGTCGGGCACGGCCTGACGCGGTCTATAAGTCTATTGAGGAAGCCGGCTATGCATTATCACCGTATCCCCCACAGCGCTCTGGAAATTAGCCAACTGGGGTTGGGCACGATGACATTTGGTGAACAAAACAGCGAAGCCGATGCCCATGCACAACTCGATTACGCTGTCAGCCAGGGCATTAACCTGATTGATGTCGCAGAGATGTACCCTGTACCGCCACGTCCTGAGACGCAGGGACTTACCGAAACCTACGTCGGTAAATGGCTGGCAAAACGCGGCAACCGTGAAAAGCTGGTGATTGCCTCCAAAGTCAGTGGCCCCGCGCGCAACAACGATACCGGGATCCGCCCGAACCAGATCCTCGATCGCAAAAATATCCGCGCCGCACTGGATGCCAGCCTCAAGCGTCTGCAAACCGACTATCTCGACCTCTACCAGGTGCACTGGCCGCAGCGGTCAACCAACTGCTTTGGTAAGCTCGGCTACAGCTGGAATGAGAGCGCCCCCACCGTGACGCTACTGGAAACGCTGGAAGCGCTGACCGAATGCCAGCGTGCGGGAAAAATCCGCTACATTGGTGTCTCTAACGAAACGGCCTTTGGGGTCATGCGCTATCTGCACCTGGCGGATAAGCACGATCTGCCGCGTATCGTGACAATCCAGAACCCGTACAGCCTGCTTAATCGCAGCTATGAAGTGGGTCTGGCCGAAGTGACGCAGTATGAAGAGGTGGAGCTGCTCGCCTACTCCTGTCTCGGCTTCGGCACGCTGACGGGGAAATACCTGAACGGTGCGAAACCGGCCGGTGCGCGTAATACCCTCTTTAGCCGCTTTACCCGCTACAGCGGCGAGCAGACGCAGAAAGCCGTTGCCGCCTATGTGGATATCGCGAAGCGTCACGGTCTTGACCCTGCGCAGATGGCGCTGGCATTCGTGCGTCGTCAGCCGTTTGTTGCCAGTACCCTGCTGGGCGCAACCACGATGGAACAGCTGAAAACCAATATTGAGAGTTTCCATCTGAACCTGAGTGAAGAGGTGTTAGCGGAGATTGAAGCGGTGCATCAGGTTTATACTTATCCTGCACCGTAGCCTGATACTTTTGCCCGGTGGCGCTACGCTTACCGGGCCTGCAGGTGCTCAAACCCAGGCCGGGTAAGGCGAAGCCGCCACCCGGCTATATATCAACGGCGACGTTGCCACATCCACAAGCCTGCAATCGCAATCGCAAACAGCCCGCCAAACCCGACGCCAATCCCCACCACCGGCACACCCACTTTTACCGCCAGCGAGTAGAGTCCCAGCATTAACAGCATCGCCAGGTTTTCACCCAGATTTTGTACCGCGATGGCATTCCCCGCCCCGACGGTTTGCTTGCCCCGTTCCTGCAGTAACGCGTTCAGCGGCACCACGAAGAAGCCCCCCAGAATACCAATCAGGATCAGGAGGGCATAAGCAGGCAATAACGCATGCTGCAGCGAGAAGATAAGCACCACCACGCCAATCAGGATCCCTGCTGGCATGCAGCGTGCAACCGTCTCAAGCGTCACCAGCTTCGCTGCCGCACCTGCCCCCACAACAATGCCGATGGCCACCATCGCATTAAGATAGGTCGGCGTCGCGTTGTCCGTAATGCCCAGCGCCACCGGCACCCACAGGACCAGCAGGAAGCGCAGCGTAACGCCCGCGCCCCAGAACATACTGGTCCCCATCAGGGAGAAACGCGTTTCACCGTTACGCCACAGCACGCGGCAGGCAGTAAAGAAGCTGCCGGTCATTGGTTTAACGCGCCAGGACTGGCCCGGGCGAGCCACCGGCAGCTTCGGAATAAACAGGTTCGCCACGACCGCCCCGCCATACACCACCGCACACACGCCCAGTGCCGCCAGCACATGCCAGTCGGCCAGCACGCCGCCCGCGACGGATCCGAGCAGAATAGCGGCAATGGTTGACGATTCCATCAGGCCGTTGGCTTTGACCAGCTTATCCCCGGTGGTCAGCTCTCCGAGGATGCCGTACTTCGCCGGCGAGTAAGCGGCGGCCCCAATGCCCACCAGCGTATAGCCAATAAACGGATTGAAGCCAAAGCAAATGCTGGCCGCCCCCAGCAGCTTGAGGCCGTTGGCAAACATCATCACCCGGCCTTTCGGGAAGCTGTCCGCCACCTGCCCCACAAACGGAGCAAAGATAATGTAAGCGCCCACAAACACCATCTGCAGGATCGGCTGACTCCAGTCGGGGTAAAACTCGGCTTTCAGCAGCGCCAGCGTGGCAAACAGCAGCGCGTTATCACCGAACGCAGAGAGAAACTGCGCGGCGATGACGGCCATCATGCCTTTCGACCTGAGGGATGTGTTAGTGTGTACTGACTCACGCATTTTGCTGTTCCGCCTCTTCAACCATGCCTTTCAGGGTCACGAAATCGGGCTTCCCGCTGCCCAGCACCGGGAGCTGTTTTAGGTAGCGAATATCGCGCGGCACGGCCAGTTCAGGAATACCGTGTTCGCGTGCATAGCTCAGTAATCTGTCGCGCTTAAGCTCACTGTCGGTCGTAAACAGTACCAGCGCCTCACCTTTGCTGGCATCGCTCTTCACGACGGTAGCGTGCATCTTCTCGGCAGACACGGCCGTCGCCAGTTGCTCAACCATTTCCAGAGAGACCATTTCACCGGCAATTTTGGCGAAGCGTTTTGCGCGTCCCTGGATCTGTACAAAGCCTTGTTCATCAAAGCGGACGATATCGCCGGTGTCGTACCAGCCGGTTTCAACCTCGCCGTTGACGTTCTCCGCCGTCGGCGCTTCCAGCACGCCCGGATTTTCCACGCGCAGATACCCGTTCATCACGTTTGGCCCTTTCAGCTGCAGACGGCCACCGTCCTCAATGCCCGGCACCGCCAGCAGACGCGCGTCCATCCCCGGCAGAATTCGGCCAACCGTGCCCGGTTTCGCCGCCATCGGCACGTTAATCGAGACCACGGGCGCACACTCGGTCACGCCATAGCCTTCGAGAATGCGCAGACCAAACTTGTCCTGCCAGATCTGACGCGTGCTCTCCTGCAGTTTTTCTGCGCCAGCCACCACGTACCGCACGCGATAGAAGTCATACGGATTGGCGAAACGCGCATAGTTCCCCAGGAAGGTAGAGGTCCCGAACAGAACGGTACAGTTACGGTCATACACCAGCTCCGGCACGATGCGGTAATGCAGCGGGCTTGGGTAAAGGAACACTTCTGCACCGGTCAGCAGCGGCGTGAACAGCCCCACCGTCAGGCCAAAGGAGTGGAACAGCGGCAGCGCCGACATAAAGCGGTCGTTCGCGGTAAAGTCGGCGATGCTTTTAATCTGCTCGACGTTCGCCAGAATGCTCTTGTGGCTGTGGACGACGCCTTTCGGGTTGCCCTCCGATCCCGACGTGAAGAGGATAATCGCGTCATCTTCCGGCTGCTGTTTGACCTGGGCCAGACGCGGCATCAGCAGATGCGCAAAAATCCACAGCTTGTCGCCGGTGGTCACGTCCGCTTTCAGATCCTCCAGGAAGACCCAGCGCACCTGAGTGAGCTGCTCGGGAAGATGCCAGAGCTTGCCTTTGTCCAGGAACTGGCGGGAGGTGAATACGGTATTGATTTGCGCAGCGGTTATCGCGCTGGTCAGCCCCTTCACGCCCGCCGTGTAGTTCATCATCGCCGGAATACGGCCCCGGGAAACCGCACCGAAAATCACCGCCGCGCTGATGCCCGCGTTAGGCAGCATCAGTCCAATCTTTTCGCCCTTTTTGCTGTACTTCTCCAGAATACGGCCCACAAACAGGGTTTTGGTCAGCAGCTTGCGATAGGTATCCGGAGTAAAGTTGATGTCTTCGATGCAGTTTTTCTTCGCGCCATAGCGGTACTGCGCGGAAAGCAGGGATTCGTAGAGCGTTTCGCGCGGGCGCACGGCCATACGCGCTTCCATCATGATCTGATGCAGCATTTCCCCGGCGATTTTACGGCGATCGCGGGCACGCGGCGCGTCGGGCATCGGTAATGACGTTGGCGGCAGGATATGCAGCGTGATTTTGGGGAACAGACGCTGCTTCACCAGCCCCTTCAGACGGCTGAAATGGGTCAGCTCCGCGCCTTCAATACGCAGCGGCACCACGGTCGCTTTTGACTTCGCCGCAACAAACCCCGCGCCGTCGTAGATTTTCATCAGCGAACCGGTCACGGAGATCCGTCCTTCAGGGAAAATGACCACCGGGCGCCCCTGCTCGACCAGACGTACCAGATGCTTAATCATCATCGGCTTTGTCGGGTCGAGCGGCACAAAATCAATCAGCGGCGAGAGCCAGCGCATATACCACTGCTGGCTGATGGAGGTATACACCGCAAACACCGGACGCACGGGCAAAAACAGCGCCAGCAGGATGCCGTCTATAAAGGAAACATGGTTTGGTGTGATCAAAACGCGTTCGCCGCTAAGCGCCCGGGTGTCGCCAGTGATGCGGATGCGAAAAAGAATACGGAAAAGCGTACGGAAGAACCCAAATAGCATCTCAACTCCCTTTGCCAGCCAGTGTGGAGGGTTATTAGTAAATGGTGGCAGATTACACGAGAAGTGATAAGGGAGCGACAGCAAAAGTGGAGGCGAAAAAAAACCTGCGCATCCGCGCAGGTTGGTGCAAGAGATGAGTACGAAACCGTACTAAGAATTCTCACCAATCAATACCTCTGGGATCTCAACTGTATCAACCTCTTTAACGCCCTTGCTATCGGACAATCGCAACAGCCTGAGGCAAAGTGTAACTAAAGGTTCAGATTCACATTTTTCAGACATGACTGGGCGTGTAACGATTACACCGCCAGGGGTGTGCTGCGTCACGTTTGTGGAGAGCGGAAATCCGCTCCCCTTGAATGCACGCCGCTTTTCCGCAACACTATTTGGTGTGTAAACGCTTACCCCCAATAAGAAGGTAATGAATGGCGACAATAAAGGATGTGGCCCGTCTGGCGGGCGTGTCGGTGGCAACCGTCTCGCGCGTGATTAATGATTCACCAAAGGCCAGTGACGCATCACGTCAGGCGGTACAAAGCGCCATGGAATCCCTGAATTATCATCCCAATGCCAACGCTCGCGCGCTCGCCCAACAGTCCACAGAAACGATTGGTCTGGTGGTGGGCGATGTTTCTGATCCCTTTTTCGGCGCCATGGTGAAAGCGGTTGAACAGGTTTCCTATCAGACAGGCAATTTTTTGCTGATCGGCAATGGCTATCATAACGAACAAAAGGAACGCCAGGCCATTGAACAGCTGATCCGCCACCGCTGCGCGGCGCTGGTGGTTCACGCTAAAATGATCCCGGATGCCGAACTGATTCACCTGATGAAGCAGATGCCCGGAATGGTGATTATCAACCGCATCATTCCCGGCTTTGAGAAACGCTGTGTGGCCCTCGACGACCGCTACGGCGCCTGGCTTGCCACGCGGCACCTGATTCAGCAGGGCCATACCCGGATTGGCTATCTCTGTTCCAATCACCCCATTTCTGATGCGGAAGACCGTCTGCAGGGCTACTACGATGCCCTGCGTGAAAACGGGCTGCCGTGTAATGACCGTCTGGTGGCCTACGGCGAACCGGACGAGAGCGGCGGTGAACAGGCCATGACCGAACTGCTGGGCCGCGGACGGAATTTCACGGCGGTTGCCAGCTATAACGACTCTATGGCCGCAGGGGCAATGGGGGTGTTGAATGACAACGGAATTGAGGTACCGGCAGAAATTTCGCTGATTGGCTTCGACGACGTGCTGGTCTCCCGCTACGTTCGCCCGCGTCTGACCACCGTGCGCTACCCGATCATCACCATGGCAACGCAGGCCGCCGAGCTGGCGCTAGCGCTGGCTGAACAGCGCCAGCCGCCGGAAATTACCCATCTGTTTAGCCCGACGCTGGTCCGTCGTCACTCCGTTGCGTCGCCTGCAGAAGCGCAGAGCGAATAACGGTAGAGGTGCACCCGCGTGTTGGGGTATTCCAGCCCATCACCGATATACTGCCAGCCGTAACGTTCGTAAAAGTCGCGGCAGGCAGACCAGAGATGGAGCTCCTCATACCCGGACTGCGCGGCGTAAGCGATAACATGCCGCTGAAGTTCTCCCGCAAGCCCCTTGCCTCGCGCCGCGTCGTCAACGTAGAGCGCCGCCAGCCACGGACAGAGATCCTGACGAGTGATCAAATCGCAGCGCCAGAGTCCCACCGTGCCAAGAAGCTGTTCGCCGTCAACGGCAATAAACGTCAACGGTAATGCCCCAGGCGTCTGGCTGTGCTCAACAATGCTGTGGAAAAATGCCCGAGGAAGCCCTTCGCCAAAGGCCTGCCAGATCCAGTCGGTAACCTGCTCTGCGAAGTGTGGCGCCTTGTAAAGCGGGAGGATGACAGCCTTATTCATGTTTCACCTGCATTTTCTCATGTATTTACTGGCCTGATGCTCCAGCCCGGTTCGGTGATTATCTTACCAGAGTCAGGCTATTGAGTTTGACTTCAGGCTGGCCGGACGAATCGTTACCAAAAAGCGTGATCGTGGCAGAGTTTTTGCGCTTCCCGCATCGCTTATACGGCATAAGCTCTGTGGTAAACTGCAGATCGTTACGTGGAAGCAGGAATATAGAATGGCAACAATGCTGGATGTATCACTGCGCGCGGGCGTGTCGAAGGCCACGGTATCGCGCGTGCTGAACGGCACAGGTCAGGTAAAAGAGAGTACGCGTCAGCAGGTGTTTGCTGCGATGGAAGAGCTGGGCTATCGCCCGAACTTTCTCGCGCGCTCGCTGGCTAACCAGACCAGCAACAGCATTGGTCTGGTCGTCTCGACCTTTGACGGCTTTTATTTTGGCCGCCTTCTCCAGCAGGCGTCGCGGCAGACCGAAACTCACGGGAAACAGCTGATCGTCACCGACGGTCACGACGCGCCGGAACAGGAAGAGCAGGCGGTGCAGATGCTGGCCGATCGCCAGTGCGATGCCATCGTGCTTTACACGCGCTACATGAGCGAAAAAGCGATCGTCAAACTGATGAACACCGTAAAAACGCCGCTGGTGGTCATTAACCGTGAAGTGAGCCAGGCGCCGGATCGCTGCGTGTTCTTCGAACAGCAGGATGCCGCATTCAAGGCCGTGGATTACCTGATCGGCCAGGGCCATCGGGAGATCGCCTGTATCACCGTCCCGATCCACACTCCCACGGGTAAAGCGCGGCTGATGGGCTATCGCAAAGCGCTGGAAAAGCACGGTATCCGTCTGGACGAGCGTCGGATAAAGTACGGCGATGCAGGAATGACGCGGGGATACGAGCTTTGCAAGGAATTGATTGCCGACCGAGTACCGTTTAGCGCCCTGTTTGCCTGTAACGACGATATGGCGCTGGGGGCGTCCAAAGCGTTGCACCAGGCGGGGCTGAAAATCCCGCAGGATATCTCCCTGTTCGGCTTTGATGATGCCCCAAGCGCGAAATGGCTGGAGCCTGCGCTCTCGTCGGTTTATCTGCCCATCGACAATATGATTGTCACCGCCATCGATCAGGCGATCCGGCTGGCAAGAAACCAGCCGGTCGATGCCATCCCGCCGTTTACCGGCACGCTGGTGTTACGCGATTCGGTCACAACGGGGCCGTACTTTCATCAGATGAGTTCTAAAGCCAGCAGTTCCTGAATGGTCTGGCGACGGCGGATCAGCCGCGCCTTGCCATTATCAAACAGCACTTCCGGCAGCAGCGGGCGGCTATTGTAGTTAGAGGACATAGACGCCCCGTAGGCACCGGTGTCGTGCAGCACAAGATAATCACCCGGCTTAACCTCTGGCAGCGCGCGGGTTTCCACTTTGCCGCCCTCCTGCTGGGTAAACACGTCACCCGATTCGCACAGCGGCCCCGCAACGACCGTCTCAACGCGCGGCGCCTGCGTTAAATCGCGGCCGTCGGCAGCCAGGGTGGTAATGTGGTGATAGCTGCCGTACATGGACGGACGCATCAGGTCGTTAAAGCCTGCATCAATCAAGACGAAGTGGCGAGACCCCATCTCTTTCACGCTGCGGACCTGCGAAACCAGCACGCCGGCTTCCGCCACCAGGAAACGACCCGGCTCAATTTCCAGCTTCACCGCGTGGCCCAGATGCGCGGCAATTTGATCGCGCGCGGCGCTCCACAGACCGTAATAGTGATCGGTATCGATCGCCTCTTCCCCTTCGCGATAAGGAATGGAGAGACCACCGCCCGCAGAGATCGCCTTCAGATCCTGACCGAAGTCAACAACCTGACGCACCATCGCGCCGCACACCTGTTCCAGGTGGCCGTAATCCACCCCAGAGCCAATGTGCATATGAATGCCCACCAGCTTCAGGTTGTAGCGCTGTAACACCTCCAGCGCGGCAGGCATGTCGGCATACCAGATCCCGTGCTTGCTGTTTTCGCCGCCGGTATTGGTTTTTTGGCTGTGGCCATGGCCAAAGCCCGGGTTCACGCGCAGCCAGACGCGGTGGCCGGGAGAAACCTGACCGAGCTGCTCGAGCATATCCACAGAACCGGCATTTACCGGGATCTGCAGTTCGTGAACGCGCGCCAGCGTCGCATCGTCGATCACATCGGCAGTAAAGACGATCGCGTCGCTGTCGGCTTTCGGATCGTATCCGGCTACCAGCGCGCGCTCGATTTCGCCGAGTGAAACGGAGTCAACCTTCACGCCCTGCTCGCGCATCAGGCGCAGAATATGAATATTGGAGCAGGCCTTCTGGGCAAAACGCACCACGTCGAACTGATGCAGGGCGGCGATCTTCTCGCGGACAATCTGCGCGTCGTAGACCCACACCGGACAGCCAAACTCGGCAGGCAGGCGCAGCAGGTTGTCGGCGTTCAAATCGGTATCAGTCTGGTTCAGCGGGCGTGGCATGGTCTTCTCCGGATAAATGCGTTTTGATGATTACGCCACAGCGCAAAGAGAATAAAAAATATCGTTTTATCGCGAGTCTATGCAAAAATGATATGGACAGTTCTCTGCTTTCAGGTGCCCTATGCCCGCCGTTAATTTACGCCATATCGAGATTTTTCACGCCGTGATGACCACCGGCAATCTCACCGAAGCCGCACAGATGCTGCACACCTCGCAGCCGACGGTGAGCCGCGAGCTGGCGCGCTTCGAGAAAGTGCTGGGGCTGAAGCTGTTCGAACGCACCCGGGGCCGGCTTCACCCGACGGTACAAGGGTTACGCCTGTTCGAGGAAGTTCAGCGCTCCTGGTACGGGCTGGACAGAATAGTAAGTGCCGCGGAAAGCCTGCGCGAGTTTCGCCAGGGCGAGCTGTCGATCGTCTGCCTGCCCGTCTTTTCGCAATCCTTTTTGCCGATGCTGCTCCAGCCCTTTCTGGCCCGCTATCCTGAGGTCAGCCTCACCATCGTGCCGCAGGAATCACCTCTGCTTGAAGAGTGGCTTTCGGCACAGCGCCATGATTTAGGGCTAACCGAAACCCTCACCACCCCAGCGGGCACGGCGCGCACGGAGCTGCTCTCGTTAGATGAAGTGTGCGTTCTGCCCGCCGGGCATCGGCTTGCCGGTAAGGCGGTGCTCACGCCGGAGGATTTCCACGGGGAAAACTACATCAGCCTGTCGCAGACCGACAGTTACAGACAGCTGCTGGATACCCTGTTTGCCGAGCATCAGGTCAAACGGCGAATGGCGGTGGAAACGCACAGCGCGGCCTCGATTTGCGCGATGGTGCGTGCCGGCGTCGGCGTCGCGGTGGTCAATCCACTCACGGCACTGGATTATGCGGGAAGCGGGATCGTCATCCGCCGCTTTAGCGTGTCCGTCCCGTTCACCGTGAGCCTGATCCGTCCGCTACACCGTCCGGCTTCCGCGCTGGTGGATGCTTTCACCGAACACGTCATGGAGCACGCGCGTCAGGTGGCGCTTCGCTTACCTGACCTGCAGGACCCACTATGACAGCATAAACGCCACGGCATCCGCAGCATGGATAGCGGTGGTATCAAATACCGGAAGAGGGCTTCGCTCAACGGTTACCAGCAAACCGATCTCCGTGCAGCCGAAGATCACCCCTTCTGCCCCCTGCTGCGCGAGTTTTTCGATGACGCTGACGTAGAAGGCGCGGGAGGTTTCGCTGAAGGTGCCGAGACAGAGCTCGTCAAAGATAATCTGATTGATGCGCACCCGGTCTTCTTCTTCAGGGATCAGGCTTTCGATCCCAAACTCGCTGCGCAAACGCCCGCGATAGAAATCCTGCTCCATGGTGTAGCGCGTGCCCAGCAGCGCTACGCGGCGCATCCCGGATGCCGCAATTGCGCGCCCGGTCGCGTCAGCGATATGCAGGAACGGCAGCGAGCAGCGGTTCTCAATATGCGATGCCACCTTGTGCATGGTATTGGTACAAAGCAATATCCCCTCGGCCCCAGCCCGCTCCAGCCCCAGCGCCGCCTGGGCCAGGATCGCCCCGGCTTTATCCCACTCGCCGCTCGACTGGCAGGCTTCGATTTCATGAAAATCAACGCTGTGGAGCAGCAGGCTTGCGGAGTGCAGCCCCCCCAGACGCTGCTTAACCCCTTCGTTAATCAGGCGATAATAAGGGATTGTCGATTCCCAGCTCATTCCACCTAACAGGCCGATCGTTTTCATCATCCCTCCTTTTCGTTGATTTCTTCTTTTAACACAACCGGTGCCAATAAAAAAAGGCGCTCTCTTGAGCGCCTTGTTAATCTGCAGGGTTTATTCCGTCACCGGCTCGGGGAGTGGATTACGGGTGAGCATCGCCTCGCGCAGTAAAACGCTACTGCAGGCAAACAGTGCCCCCAGGAGCGCCGCCAGAACGACAATCAGGGCCTTGCCTGGACCATCCTTTTTCACCGGCATGGAGGGAGAGAGCTGGTACCGGAATGGCTCAAGTTTAACATCCGCAAAGGAGAGCTTTTTCAACTGCGCCAGATAATATTCCCGGTTCTGGAAATCCGCATTCAGCTCGGTCACGTCCTTGAGATTTTTTTCAATCTGCAGCTTTTGCGCGATACCGTCAGCACCGAGCGCAACAGAGTAATCCGGATCGTCTTTTACCGCCTGCCCGTTGCTGTAGACCGGCTTCTTGATGCCGGCGGCATTCGCGACTTCCAGGGAATAATTCAGCCGCTGCAGGTTGGTATTGTGAATATTGGTCAAACGGACGCGATCCAGCTCTAGCTGCTGCTCAACGACTTTCGTTTTCAGCGCGATCTGGTTGCGGATATTCTGCACTGTCTCTTTCTCAACAATAGCCGCGATATAATTGATGTATCCCTCCAGAACGGATTGCGCATCGCCTGCTGTCGGCGCAGTGAAGTTTAATGTCCAGGAGATATAGGGGGTTTTATCCGCGTCTTTTCCCTGATCGTTATTCACCGCTTTCATTCTGTCTGAGATATTGACTATCGCCCGATGCAGCTCAAGCGGATCCACCTCAGCGTCTTTAAGCTGCGACATCACGTAAGAAGAGGATTTCAGATACTCTTCAAGCAATGACTGCGACTGAAACTTTTTAATAAAAAGATCAAAGACTTCTGGACGGGTAATCTTCACGTCCACATCCAGCACCTGTAACGCCACCATCATCTGGCGCAGCGGGTTCCACTGCGACTGTTCTGCCGGGGTGATCACCGCTTTACTGGTCCATTTTTGCGGCAGCAAAAATGAAATGGCCAGCCCCACGAGAGCAAAAGCAAGGGTAACGGCAACGATGCGCTTTTTAGCCGCCGCTAAAACCGCTAATAAACCTAAAAGATCTATTTCTTTAGCGTGTTCGTTACGGGTGGAATAATGGGGGAAATCAATATCTGTGCTTTTTTTGAAATCCATTTCTGACATAGGAATTCTTCTTTCTCTTGATGCTACGCATCTTTGTTCATTGATCGCTGTGGCTCAATAATACAATAGATTAAGAAAAATCCTAATTCTAAACACCATTATCTGACTCCCCCTGCCAGAGTTAGTAGTGAGTTTCATCACGTTATGATTGTGATTAATCTCCCTTTCCACCTCCGGCATAGGTTAAACATGTAAACAGGCAATCCGATCACACGCCGATGTTCCGCAGCTTCTCCCCGGCCATCAGTTTGCGCTCGATGTGTTCCAGCGTCACGCCTTTGGTTTCTGGAATCAGCCAGAACGTGACGCCAATAAATGCCACGTTCAGCACCGTATAGAGCCAGAACGTTCCCGCTGCACCAATCGCGTCCAGCAGCGTCAGGAAGGTCGCGCCGATGATCATGTTCGATACCCAGTTGGTGGTCGTGGAACAGGTGATGCCAAAGTCGCGGCATTTGAGCGGCTGAATTTCGGAGCACAGGATCCACACCACCGGCGCGGCGCTCATCGCGTAACCTGCGATACACATCATGGTCATCCCGACAGAAAGCCAGGAGAGTCCGCTGGAAGCCGTGCCGTTATCAAACTGCATCAGGCAGTAGCCGAGGATCAGCGTGCCGAGCGCCATCACGCTGAAGCCAATTTTCAGCGCCGGTTTGCGGCCCGCCTTGTCCACGGTGAATACGGCAATAAAGGTGGCAAACATGAAGGTCAGCCCGACCACCAGGGTGGCGATCATCTGCTGTTCGGTGGTGGTGAACCCCGCCATTTTGAAAATGCGCGGCGCGTAGTACATGATGATGTTCATGCCGGTGAACTGCTGCATCGCCTGCAGCAGCATGCCGAGGAAGACCGCCCGGCGCACGTTGCGGTTGATTTTAAACAGCGCCCAGCCCCCCTGCTTGAGCTTCAGGCTTTCGCGGATCTCGTTCAGCTCTTCGCGGGCTTTTTCGGAGGTATCGCGCAGCATGCGCAGCACCTCTTCCGCCTCCACGTGGCGCCCTTTTTGCGCCAGCCAGCGCGGGCTGTTCGGCAGGAAAATCACTAAGACAATCAGAACCACCGCTGGCAGCGCCAGCACGCCGAGCATTGCGCGCCAGTTGCCGCTGTAGCTGAAGTAGGTGTCAGACAGAAACGCCAGCACGATACCCAGCGTGACCATCAGCTGATACATGCTGATCATCTTCCCGCGCACGTTCTCGCTCGCCATTTCGGAGAGATAAAGCGGTGCCGTGTAGGAGGCAATCCCCACCGCCACGCCCAGCAGCACGCGGGAAAGTAGCAGAACCTCAACGTTTGCGGCAAAGGCGGAGCCAATGGAGCCGGCGACAAAAAGAATCGCCCCGGCCATCAGGCTGTATTTGCGCCCCAGGCGAAACGAGAGCCAGCCGTTGAACAGCGCGCCAATGGCCGCGCCGAGCATCATGCTGCTCACCACCCACTCCTGCAGGCGGCTGCTCAGGGTAAAGTGATCGGTAATAAAGGGCAATGCACCGGCAATGACGCCAATATCCAGTCCAAATAACAGGCCCGCCACGGCGGCGGCAATAGAGACAAACTGGTTCATGCGGCGAGTATCACGCAGCGCAGCGGGCATTAGGGTAGAGTCATTTATAGATGTCATATTTTCCTGCCTGAACAGTGAAATTCGTTAAGTGAAATTACGAGATAGCGAGAAAAAGTGTCAGGCGGGAAAAGGTGAAGATATGGATTATTTCGCTGCGACATAGCGTTCTGTGATGGACATTACAATTTCAACTAACGCTGAATAATCACATGCTTTTACTAATCATCTAATTTTTAAAGATTAAAAGTGTGATGGCTGTCGTTCATGACTTTTTAGTATGGATTTTCCGTGGTTATCCATATGGATTTTGACAATTTTTAAGCAAAAAAAACCTCTGCCCAAAAGCAGAGGTCCAGACCCGATGCGGGCTATCGCGCCAGCCAGCCGCCATCGACCGCTACGGTGTAGCCGTTGATATAGTCCGATGCCGACGAGGCCAGAAAGACCACCGGCCCCATCAGATCGCCCGGAAGCCCCCAGCGCCCCGCCGGAATGCGGTCGAGGATTTCCGCGCTACGCTGCTCGTCCGCACGCAGCTGCTGCGTGTTGTTGGTCGCCATGTAACCCGGCGCAATCGCATTCACATTGATGTTGTGTTTCGCCCACTCGTTTGCCAGCAGGCGGGTCACGCCCATCACGGCGCTTTTGGAGGCGGTGTAAGACGGCACGCGGATACCGCCCTGGAACGAGAGCATGGAGGCAATATTCACGATCTTGCCGCCGTTCCCCTGCGCGATAAAGTGCTTTGCCGCCGCCTGGGACATGAAAAATACGCTCTTGATGTTCAGATCCATCACATCGTCCCAGTCGCGCTCGCTGAAATTGATCGCATCTTCACGGCGAATCAGCCCGGCGTTGTTGACCAGAATGTCGATGTGACCGAATTCCGCCACCGCGCGATCCAGCAGTTCAGGAATGGCATCGATTTTACGCAGGTCGGCGGTCAGGCTCAGGAAGCGGCGGCCCAGGGCCGTCACGCGCTCGAGGGTTTCCGTCGGTTCAACGATATTAATCCCGACGATATCGCAGCCCGCTTCCGCCAGGCCTAACGCCATCCCCTGACCCAGCCCGGTGTCACACCCGGAAACCACCGCCACTTTCCCCTGCAGAGAGAATGCATCCAGAATCATGTTTATTCCTTACTCTTTCAGAGCCTGTCACTCACAGGCAGGTTTATGCGTCACTGCCCGCGACTAGCGCAGATCGCTGACCGCAACATGGTCCATATCATCAAAGACCTGGTTTTCACCCACCATTCCCCAGATAAAGGTGTAGGCTTTTGTCCCTACGCCGGAATGAATAGACCAGCTCGGCGAAATCACCGCCTGCTCGTTATGCATCACGATATGGCGCGTTTCCTGCGGCTGTCCCATCATGTGGAACACGCAGGCGTCCTCATCCATGTTGAAGTAGAAGTAGACTTCCATGCGGCGCTCGTGGGTATGGCACGGCATGGTGTTCCACAGGTTGCCCGGCGCAAGTTCGGTCAACCCCATGCTGAGCTGGCAGGTCTCCAGCACGTCCGGCACGAAGTATTTATTGATGGTGCGGCGGTTGCTGGTGAGGTTGTCGCCCAGCGTCACGGGCGCGACGTCTGCCGGGGTCACCTTTTTGGTTGGACAGGTGGCGTGGGCCGGCGCGCAGTTATAGTAGAATTTCGCAGGCCTGCTGGCGTCGATGCTGGCAAAGACCACGTCCTTCGCCCCTTTACCCACGTACAGCGCCTCGCGATGGCCAATCTCATAGCACCGTCCGTCTACGGTGATGGTGCCCGGCCCGCCGATGTTAATCACCCCCAGCTCGCGACGCTCGAGGAAATAATTTACGCCCAGCTGTTTACCGACCTCACCGCCCACGGAGACGCTTTTCGTGACGGGCATTATTCCGCCCACAACAATGCGGTCGATATGGCTGTAAACCATGGTGTACCTGTCAGCCTCGAATATCTGCTCGACTAAAAATGCCTTACGCAGCCCCTGCGTATCCAGCGTTTTGGCGTGCGCGCTGTGGATGCTTTCTCTGACGTCCACGGTAACCTCCAGATGTGGTCATGCCCGAAGGCGGGAAGTAAAACGAAACAGCGTTCCGTTTTACATAATGAGCACATACTATCGGCATAAAGTGGGCTTTTCAATTATATTTAAAACAACGTTTCATTTTTATTTTTGTTTATCGCGGAATTGATGCCCGGATCACGCTAAAACCGTCGGGAGATAAAGATCACGATAAAAAAAACCTCCCGGAGGAGGTCTTTTTTTAATGAGGAAAAATTAGCGTTCAATGGCCAGCGCCACCCCTTGTCCGCCGCCTATACAGAGCGTGGCAATCCCTTTGCGGGCGTTGCGCTTCTTCATTTCGTGGACCAGCGAAACCAGGATTCGGCAGCCGGACGCCCCGATCGGGTGCCCCAGTGCGATCGCTCCACCGTTTACGTTGACCCGCAGCGGATCCCACTCCAGCATTTTTCCGACGGAGATCGCCTGCGCGGCATAGGCTTCGTTCACTTCGATCAGATCCACATCAGAAAGCTGCCACCCCGCACGCTCCAGACAGCGACGGGTCGCATAGACAGGCGCGATCCCCATTAACGCAGGATCCACGCCCACGCTGGCGAATGCCTTAATGCGGGCCAGCACGGGGAGATCGAGTTCAAGGGCTTTGCTTTCGCTCATCATCATCACGGCAGCGGCGCCGTCGTTAATGGAAGAGGCATTTCCCGCCGTGACCGAGCCCTGCATTTCAAACGCAGGATTCAGCCTCGCCAGCCCTTCAGCGCTGGCGTCGGTGCGCGGCTGCTCATCGGTATCCACAACGATAACCTCGCCCCCCTGACGCTGCGTGCTGACCGGGACAATTTCGTCGCGAAAACGGCCGGAATCAATCGCCGCACGCGCTTTTTGCTGCGAGCTTAGCGCATAGGCATCCTGCACCTCACGGCTGATGCCGTACTCGCGCGCCAGGTTTTCCGCCGTTACGCCCATATGATAATCGTTGAAGGCATCCCACAGCCCGTCATGCACCAGGCTGTCGAGCAGCTGGCTGTTGCCCAGCTGTGCGCCGGTACGGCTGTCGGTCAGGACGTGCGGCGCGCGGCTCATATTCTCCTGCCCGCCCGCAATGATTACGTCCGCCTCACCACACTGAATGGCCTGCGTCGCGAGATGCAGCGCTTTTAATCCTGAACCACAGACGTCGTTGATAGTGATAGCGGAGACGGTATTGGGCAGTCCGCCCTTCAGCGCCGCCTGTCGCGCAGGGTTTTGCCCGGCACCGGCCGTGAGGACCTGTCCCAGAATCACCTCATCAACTTCATGTGCTGCGATCCCGCTACGTTCTACCAGCGCTTTCACCACCACGCTGCCCAGGTCAACCGCCGAGTGACGCGCGAGCGCTCCCTGAAAACAGCCGATAGCTGTACGCAACGCACCCACTATTACGACATCTTTCATCACGACCTCTGTGTTAAATGACATGACGATAGTAGAGGATTGTTACTGGCAATTATCTTAATTGTTTAAAAATAGTGAGTTTAATCACAAGGATCAGCGTGCATCCTGCAGATACTGCCGCAGCCAGCTTCCGGCAACGCCGGGAGGGGATCGTTTATTCCACAGCAGATCGATGCCGATCGCCCGCGGCCAGCCGGGAACATTGAGCTGTACCAGGGATTTCGCGGCGGCAAATTCCTCCACCAGCGCGCACGGCAAGACGCACCAGCCAAATCCCTGTACCGCCATACTCAAGAGTAACAGGTAATTCGGGGCTGACCAGACAGGCCCGCGCGCGATCTCCGCCTCACGCTCAAGATAGGTGCTCAGCCGCAGCTCTCGCCAGCCGTGCAGATCGTCACGCTGAACGTCATCCTGCCCGGCCAGCGGATGCGTGGTCGCGACATAGATCGCCATGCGGGTCTGCATTGGCAGCCGGATGGCGCCAATATCCGTAGGATAACCGTCTCGCGCTTCGGTGAGGCCAATCTGCGCGCGCTCCTTTTGCAGCAGATCGATCACGTCCTCCTCCTCGCCAATCAGACATTCGAATTCCGTATGGGGAAAGCGCGCATCAAACTGCTTCATCATCTCTTCCAGCACATCCGGATTGAGGGTATCGGAAAGGACAAACGTCAGACGCGCCTCCGTTTGCGCCGTGAGCGACACCGCCAGCTCATCCAGCCGCGTGCTGGCGGCGAGAATAGCCTGCACGTAGCCCAGCACCTGTTCCCCCTGGGCCGTTAACACCGGCTGGCGGGCCGAACGGTCAAACAGCTCAAATCCCAGATCGGCTTCAAGGTTGGCAATGGACGTGCTGACCGTCGACTGGCTTTTACGCAGCCGGCGTGCGGCCGCAGAGAAAGAGCCTGCTGCAACGGTCTCGACAAACGCGGTCAGGGCTTCGGGTGAATAGCGCATAACCTATCTACTTTTACGATGGATACTATCTTTAATATATCAGCTTTAGCGATAAAAATAGGCCACATCAACGCCCATACTGGCGAATTAACGAGGTCTATCGCTATGCAACATCAGGATGCACTCCAACGTAAACTGCCGGAGCGGATCTTTCATGCTGTCTGTTTTGAAGGGATTGCGACGGCGATCCTCGCCCCTACCGCGGCGTGGTTGATGCAGCGTTCCGTGGTGGAAATGGGTGGGTTGACCATTATTCTGGCCACCACCGCCATGCTGTGGAACATTATTTATAACGTCGGCTTCGACCGTTTCTGGCCTGTTCAGCGCGTCAAACGTACGGCAAAAGTGCGTGCGCTGCATGCGCTGGGGTTCGAATGCGGCTTTATTGTGATTGGCGTGTCGATTGTCGCCGCCGTGCTGGGCGTCACCCTGCTGCAGGCATTCACACTGGAAATAGGTTTCTTCCTGTTCTTCCTGCCGTACACCATGTTCTATAACTGGGCGTACGATAATCTGCGTGAGAAATTTCTTAAGCGCCGCCAGCAACGACGCGCCCTGGCAGGCTGAACCGCCTCTGGCCGGACGCCCGTTCCGGCCCGACGTCTTCGAAGCAACTGCGCTCTTAAGGCATAACTATGGTAAATTGCACGCCATTCTGATGGTTTGATAGTTGATACGTTGCTCTAATGTCGAAAATTTGGTCAAAAGATGAGACTCTCTGGAGTTTCGCTCTCTACGGCACGGCCGTGGGCGCAGGAACGCTCTTCCTGCCCATTCAGCTGGGCTCCGCAGGCGCAATCGTCCTGTTTATTACCGCCCTCGTGGCCTACCCCTTAACCTACTGGCCGCACAAAGCGCTGGCGCAATTTATCCTGTCGTCGAAAACGAAAGGCAACGAAGGGATCACCGGCGCCGTTTCGCACTATTACGGCAGGAAGATCGGCAACCTGATCACCACGCTCTATTTCATCGCCTTCTTTGTGGTGGTGCAGATTTATGCGGTGGCCATCACCAACTCGTTAACCGAGCAGCTGGCAAAACACCTGACGGTAGACACCACCGTTCGCGTGCTGGTTAGCCTGGGCGTGGTGCTGGTCCTGAATCTGATCTTCCTGATGGGACGGCATATCACGATAAAAGTGATGGGCTTCCTGGTGTTTCCGCTGATCGCCTATTTCCTGTTTGTCTCGCTCTACCTGATCGGCAGCTGGCAACCCTCGCTGCTGACCAGCCAGATGGCCGTCGATCGCCATACGCTGCACCAGGTCTGGATTTCGATTCCGGTGATGGTGTTTGCGTTCAGCCACACGCCGATTATCTCGACGTTTGCCGTTGACCGCCGCGAGAAGTTCGGGGACGAGGCCATGGCTAAATGCAAGAAAATCATGAAGGTGGCATACCTGATTATCTGCCTGAGCGTGCTGTTCTTCGTCTTCAGCTGCCTGCTCTCTATTCCGCCGTCGTATATTGTGGCCGCCAAAGAGGAAGGGGTGACAATCCTGTCTGCGCTGTCGATGATGCCCTCCTCACCGGCGTGGCTGGGGATTTCCGGGATTGTCGTGGCGATTATTGCGATGTCGAAATCGTTTCTCGGCACCTATTTTGGGGTGATTGAAGGGGCGACGGAGATCGTGAAGTCGTCGCTGAACCAGGTGGGCGTGAAAAAGAGCCGCGCCTTTAACCGCGCGATATCCATCATGGGGGTGTCGTTAATCACCTTTGCCGTCTGCTGCATTAACCCGAACGCTATTTCGATGATTTACGCCATCAGCGGCCCGCTTATCGCCATGATCCTGTTTATCATGCCGACGCTGTCGACGTATCTGATCCCCTCCCTGAAACAGTACCGTTCCATAGGCAACCTGCTGACGCTGATCGTCGGGGTGCTGTGCGTGTCGGTGATGTTTGTCGGCTAATTCCCTTTCCTGCCCGGCGCGCTGCCGGGCAGGCCATTCAGTCCCGGCCTCCTGCTTACAGCGGAAAAGGCCTGTCCTGCACCACCGTTTTCATGACAAGCGTTGAGCGAAGATGCTGCACGCCGGGCATAGCGGAGAGCTTCTCGTCGTAGAGCTTCTGGAAAGCGGAAAGGTCGCGGGTCACGACGTGCATCAGATAATCAGGATCGCCAAACAGGCGCTGGGCCAGCACGATCTGCGGGATCTCTTCCACCGCCTCTTCAAACGCGCTGACCGCCTTTCGGTCACCCTCTTTCAGCGTCGCGAACACTATCGCCAGGAAATTAAATCCCATTTTGGCGGGGTCGAGGCTGGCACGGTATCCCGTTATGGCCCCGCTTTGCTCCAGCGCCCGCACGCGACGATGGCACGGCGAGAGGCTCAGATTCACCCGCTCAGCCAGTTCGGTAAGCGACAGGCGGCCGTCAGACTGCAGTTCAGCAAGAATTTTTCTATCGATGCTATCCATGTGGAAGATTTGCTCATTTTCACCGTGTTATGAGCATAACATTGAAAGCCTATTTCGCAGTGTTAGCGATATTCTTTTTCGCAACGTATAACGCACTGCGGGAGTATTTCAGGACGATGGAAATGAGTATTGTGGCCGGCTTTTGGGTGGTTTCGTTTCTGCTCATCATGACCCCGGGGGCCGACTGGGCCTACGCTATTAGCGCCGGGATTAACGGGCGACGCGTGGTCCCGGCGGTGATGGGGCTGATGTCCGGGCATCTGCTAGCCACATTGATTGTGGTGGCAGGAGTGGGGGTATTGATTGCTCAACATCCGCTGGCGTTAGCCGGGCTGACCGTGGCGGGAGCCCTGTATCTCCTGTGGCTTGGCATAACGTTATTGCGTCACCCGGCCGCACCGGAGAAGGCCACCCAGCATGCGGGTAACTGGACGCAGTGGGCGGTGAAAGGACTCTGCATTAGCGGCCTTAACCCGAAGGTTTTTTTGCTGTTCCTGGCCCTGCTTCCGCAATTCACAGACCCAACCGGAAGCTGGTCGATAGCGATGCAGATGTCTGCGCTTGGGATGATGCACCTTATTACCTGTACCCTGGTTTATCTGCTGGTGGGGTATGGTTCGAAAGCGGTGCTGGCGACCCGGCCACAGGCGGCCCGTCTGGTGAGCAGGGCATCGGGAGGGTTGATGGTGCTGATCGCGCTGGTACTGCTGTTTGAGCAGGTGAGATAAAAAAACACCGGCCATCGCCGGTGTTATTTACGCCCGAATATCGTCATATTCCCGTGTTTTATCAAACTCATGTTTCGCGAACGGGCACAGCGGAATAATTTTGCGGTTCTCACCGCGCATCTTCTCCACCACTTTCGCCACCAGCTGTTTACCGACGCCCTGCCCTTTCAGGCTCTCATCCACATCGGTGTGCTCGATAATGCTCAGGTGCTCGCCGGTCGGCACGAAGACAATCTCCGCGACCTGGTTGCCGTTCGCATCATTCACGTAAAACTTGTTATGGCCTTCCAGAATATCCATGGTTCCTCGCTTATTTTTGGCGATACTTCAGCGCACCGCTCGGGCAGGTATCAATCACGCGGACAACCGTTTCAACGTCCACTTCATCGGGAATAATCCACGGTTTACGTTTCAGATTAAACAGCTTTGCGCTGCCACGCACGCAGTTACCGGAGTGTTTGCAGATCCCGGTGTTGAAGTAGACGTCAATTTTCTCGCCGGTATAGGCCCGGTAACCCGCATCCAGTAGCTCTTTATCCATGACATTGCCTCTGTAATTATTATCGTGCTGAATGAAGAATAGCCTGACGGGATCCTGATGGCTATATACCCGTCATACTTCAAGCTGCAGGTGCGTTGGCTGCACTCACTCACCCCAGTCACGTACTTATGTACGCTCCCGGGGATTCGTTCCCTTGCCGCCTTCCCGCAACTCGAATTATTTAGGGTATAACGCCGAAAACGAAAAGCCAGGTCACAACTCTTTTAGTGCCAGATTGCGTCCGCTATTGGCCCATGTCAGGCTCGGCAAATGTCACTTTTACATAACATCCGCAGGTTGAATGAAACGCAGACTCTCATTTCAGGTAAAGCTGTTTTTAGCGCTGGTGTGCTTCTCCTGCCTGCTGTTAGTTCTGCTGGGAACGATCCTGTTTCATTTTATTGACCGGCAGCTCCATCACGATCTCGGCCAACGCGCCCGGGTGCAGGCCAGCCAGATCGCGCTGATGCCGGGTCTGGCGGCCATGGTCGCGGCCAGAGATATTCCGGGGATAGCCCGGTTAATTCAGCCGCTGCGCGCCGAAAGCGATGCCAGCTACATTGTGATTGGCGATACCGAGGAACAGCACCTCTATCATTCGGAATCCCCGGAGCGTATTAATTTACCGATGATCGGCGGGGACAATGCGGAGGTGTTAAAGGGTAAAACCATTATTTCCGTGCGTCAGGGTGGGATTGGCGTGTCGCTACGCAGCAAAGCCCCCATCTTCAATGCGCAGCATCAGGTGATCGGTATTGTCTCGGTCGGCTATCTGACCTCTTATATAGCCAATATTAATGCCCGCATTCTCTGGCAGTCCGGGCTGTACGGCGCGGGTCTTCTTCTGCTGCTGTTTATGTTCTCCTGGCTGTTTACCCGCAATCTCAAAAAACAGATGTTCCGACTGGAGCCGAAAGATATCGCTCAGCTGGTTTTGCAGCAGCGCGCGCTATTAGAAGCCATGTATGAGGGGGTATTTGCCGTCAATGAAGAGAAGCAGCTGATTTTGATTAACCGCGCCGCACGAGAAATGCTGGATATTCGGCAAAGTGAGAAAGAACTTATCGGCAAACCGCTGGAAGACGTTCTGCAGACGTCGCCGGGCTTTTTATCCCAGCGCTACGCCTCGGTGAGCAGCGGTAGCCACGACCAGATTGCGGTGCTGAACCAGCGGGAGGTGATCGTCAACCGCGTCGCGATTGAGGTCGAACCCGGCGTTGAAAGCGGCTGGGTCTACAGCTTTCGCGACAAAAATGACATCAACACCCTCAGCAGCCAGCTCAGTCAGATCAAGCGCTATGCGGATAACCTGCGCATTATGCGCCACGAGCAGCTGAACTGGACCGCCACGCTGGTGGGCTTGCTGCAGATGAAACACTATGACGAGGCGATTCGCTACATTCAGGTGCAGTCCGAAGGCGCGCAGCGCGTGCTGGACTTTGTCTCCGCCCGTTTTTCCTCTCCCGCGCTGTGCGGGCTGCTGCTCGGAAAATACGTCAGCGCCCGCGAAAAAGGGATCGAACTGCTGTTTGATCCCGCCTGCCAGCTCACCCGCATGCCCGCCACGCTCAACGAAACGGAGCTGATGTCCATTATTGGTAACCTGCTGGATAACGCGGTAGACGCGACCCTTAAGGCCCCGGTCCCCGCGCCGGTGGAACTCTACATTTCTGACCGAAACCAGGAGCTGCTGATCGAGGTGGCCGACCGGGGCTGCGGGGTGGAGGATGCGATGAAGCCGCATATTTTCCGCCAGGGATTCAGCAGCAAGCCGGAACGTGAAAACGACATTGTGGGCACCGAGCACGGTATTGGCCTGTATCTGGTGGCAGGATATATCGACAAGGCTGGCGGCAGCATTGAGATTGCCGACAACACGCCACAAGGGACCATTTTTTCTGTGTTTATTCCGAATGGGCAAAAGCATGACCCGAGCACTTGATGTTGTGATCGTTGAAGATGAGCCGCACCTGGCGGAGCTGCATCGCGAGTATATCGAGCAGAATTTTCATTTGCGCGTGGTGGGCATCGCCGCGTCGATTGAGCAGGCATGCAGCCTGATTCGTCAGCATCAGCCGCGGCTTATCCTGCTGGACAACTATCTCCCGGACGGTAAAGGCGTGGAGCTCATCGATAACCCGCTGCTGAAAAGCTATGAGTGTTCGGTGATCTTCATCACCGCCGCCAGCGATATGCAAACCTGCAGCCACGCCATGCGCAGCGGCGCGTTTGACTACCTCATCAAGCCCGTCTTTTTCCAGCGCCTGCACGCCTCGCTGGAGCGTTTTATGCGCTTCATCCACACCGTGCAGCAGGTGAAGGTGGTCGACCAGCATGCGCTGGATCGCCTGTTTCATCTGCCTGCCGCGGAAGCCTCCGTAACGCCGTCCACAAAGGGCATTGAACCCCAAACGCTGGAGCGGATAAAACGCCTGTTCGCCGAGCATCCCGACAGCGCGATGTCGGTTGAAGAGGTGGTGGAAAACGTGGGGATCAGCAAAACCACGGGGCGTCGCTACCTCGAATACTGCGTGGAGAGTGGGTTGATCAGCATTGAAATGCTGTACGGCAATATTGGTCATCCTCGCCGGTTATACCGTAAAGCCCCCGATAAACGGTAATCCAAAACCGTTCGTTGGCTAACGTTCGCGGATTTTATGGTGTTAATTGCTGAAACGACGGCGACAATCACACTTCGGAATCATTGCCCTCGCCTCCCTATTGTCGGAGGCGCGCTTTACGCTATGTTGACAATTAGTTCCTCAAATGTAACTAAAAGGTTAACTATAATGTCGAACACGTTCCGAATTTCTCTGCTTACCGTTACCGTACTGTTCTCTGCTTCTGCACTGTCTGCCCTGCCGCAGGGTTATCCTGCTGAGTATCAAAAAGTGGTTGATGCCGCCACGAAAGAGGGCAAGGTTGTCATCTATTCCACCACCGACATCAAAGCTGCCGGCCCGCTGATCCAGGGCTTCGAAAAAACCTACCCGGGCATTAAAGTCGAATACAACGACATGAACAGCACCGAGCTGTACAACCGTTTCATCAGCGAACAGGCTTCCGGCGGCGTGAGCGGCGACGTGGTCTGGAGCTCTTCGATGGACACGGGCCTGAAGCTCGCCACCGACTACGCCATGGAGTACAAATCTCCGGAGCAAAGCCAGCTGCCGAAATGGGCGGTCTGGAAAGATAAGGCCTACGGCACCACCTATGAGCCGGTGGTCTTTATCTACAACAAGCGCCTGATTCCGGCCGGTGACGTGCCGGATTCTCACGCCGCGCTGGCGAAGCTGATTGCCAGCCAGACGGACAAATTCAAGAACAAAGTCACCACCTACGATATCGAAAAATCGGGTCTGGGCTTTATGCTCTCGGTGCAGGATCACAACGCCGATCCGAACTACTTTAAAACCCTGGCCGACGTCGCCAAAGGGGGCCTGTCGGTGCAGTCGTCTACCGGCACCATGATGGAGCGCGTCTCCTCCGGTGAAAACCTGATTGGCTTCAACATCCTCGGTTCTTATGCGGAAGCGCGTGCGAAAAACGATCCGTCACTCGGCATCTCCTATCCGAAGGATTACACCCTGGTGCTGTCGCGCGTGTCGTTCATCAGCCAGCAATCGCAAAACAGCAACGCCGCGAAGCTGTGGCTGGACTACGTGCTGTCTGAACAAGGGCAAGGCATTCTGGCCAACCAGGCGGACATTCCCTCCATTCGTAACGATATCGAAGGGAAAAATGATATCGACGGCCTGACCAAAATCCTCGGCAACGCGCTGAAGCCGATCCCGGTTGATGAAACGCTGCTGGAATACCTGCAGCCGAAAAAACGCCTCGAGTACATCAAAGAGTGGCGTACCGCCGCCGGTAAATAAGCGTCTGAGCGCGGCGCTGGCCGCCGCGCGCCCTTATCGACTGAGTTCGTTTTTCTGGGCTGCAACACCAGGGATACCCCATGAATACATTACGCAGAAAGTGGCAAAGCCTGCCGCGAGGCATCGTCGTGCTGATAACCGCCCTGGTTATCTACACGCCGCTGTCGTTTATCGTGATCCAGAGCTTCCTGTCCGCGCCGTTCTTTTCGCCGTCAAAAGAGTGGAGCTTTGAATCATTTGATTTTATTTTCACCGATCCTGATTTTTATAAGGCCCTGAAAAGCGGCTTTATTCTGGCTTTCGGGCTGGTCTTTATCTCTATCCCGCTGGGCGGCGTGCTGGCGTTTCTGATGGTGCGTACCGACCTGCCCGGTCGCCGGCTGATTGAGCCGCTGATCCTGGTCCCGATTTTCGTTTCACCGATGGTGCTGGGCTTCGGCTACGTGGTGGCCGCCGGTCCGGTGGGCTTTCTCTCCCAGTGGGCTGAGGCGCTGATTGGCTTTGTGCCGTGGAACATCTACGACATGTCGAGCATTGTGGTCATTGCCGGCCTGACGCACGTCCCGCACGCCTATCTGTATATCTCGTCAGCGCTGCGCAGCGTGGGCTCCGACGTGGAAGAAGCCGCACGCACCGCGGGCGCGTCGCCCTGGCAGGTGATGACCTCCGTCAGCCTGCCGATGGTGCGCCCGTCTATTCTGTACGCCACCGTGCTGCTGTTCTTCCTCGGGCTGGAAGTGTTCGGCCTGATGCTGGTCCTCGGCGACCCGGAAGGCAACATGGTGCTGGCGACCTATCTCTATAAGCTGACGAACAAGATGGGCACCCCATCTTATAACCTGATGGCGGCGGTTGCCGTGGTGCTGATCTGCATCACCATCCCGCTGGTGATGCTCCAGCGTCGCCTGATGCGCACCGCCAACCGTTTCGTCACCATGAAGGGCAAGGCCTCCCAGGCCCGCGCGCTGCCGCTGGGTAAATGGCGCTGGGTGGCTGGCGCGGTGATTGCCTTCTGGCTCACCGTCACCATCGGCGTTCCGCTGCTCGGCGTGGTGCTGCGCGCGTTTATCTCCAACTGGGGCGTGGGCGTTTCGCTGTGGGACGAGCTTTCTCTGAACACCTTCCGCACCATCTGGGCGCAGCCCAACCTGCTGCGCGCCATCGTCAACTCCATGGCGATTGGCGTCATTGGCGGCGCGCTGGCCGTGGTGTGCTACCTGTTTGTCGGCATTGCCATGCACCGCAAGCCGGATAACACCACGCGTTTCCTGGACTACAGCGTGCTGGTGCCGCGCGCCGTGCCAGGCCTGCTGGCGGGTCTGGCCTTCCTGTGGGTGTTCCTGTTCCTGCCGATGTGGCTGGATAACTCGCTGAAATCCGGCTGGCTTTCCGGATTCGCCTGGACCGACTGGATGCGCGAAAACGTCATCGTCTGGCTGCGTTCGCTGCGAAGCACCATTTTCAGCGTCTGGCTGGCCTATACCGTGGTGTGGATGGCTTACGGGCTGAGGCTCATCTCTTCCACGCTGCTGCAGGTGGGGCCGGAGCTTGAAGAGGCGGCGCGCAGTACCGGAGCAACGCGCGGGCAGATCACCCGCCACGTTACCATCCCGCTCTCCCGCTACGGCCTTATCGGTTCGTGGCTGCTGATGTTCCTGATCTTTGAACGCGAATACTCAACGGGTGTGTACCTGCTTTCACCCGGCACGGAGACCATCGGCTCGATGCTGGTTTCCCTCTGGGCCGCGGGTGCCATCGATATCGTGGCGGCGCTCTCTTTCATTAACATCCTGCTGGTCGTGGTAGGTCTGGGCATTGCCCTTCGTTTCGGAGTGAAAATACATGATTGAATTAGCGGTTGACGATCTGCACTTAACCTACGGCGACAATCCTGTTTTAAAAGGTGTCTCCATGAACCTGAAGCGCGGCGAAGTGGTCTCCCTGTTAGGCCCCTCCGGCAGCGGCAAAACCACCCTGCTCCGCGCCGTCGCGGGTCTGGAAAAACCGACCCAGGGGTCGATTGTCATTGGACAGAATAAAGTTTACGACGGTACGCCGCGCAGCGAGGTCCCGGCGGAAGAGCGCAATCTGGGGCTGGTATTCCAGTCCTACGCCCTGTGGCCGCACAAAACCGTATTTGAGAACGTGGCCTATCCGCTCAAGCTGCGCAAAGTCCCGGCCAAAGAGATCCAGCAGCGCGTGCAGGACGTGCTGGACCAGCTTGGTCTGGGCCATCTTGGCAAACGTCACCCGCATCAGCTCTCCGGTGGGCAGCAGCAGCGCGTGGCGATTGGCCGGGCGCTGGTGTACAACCCGCCGGTGATTTTGCTGGACGAGCCGCTTTCCAACCTCGACGCCAAACTGCGCGAAGAAGCCCGCGTGTTCCTGCGCGAGCTGATTATCAAGCTCGGGCTGTCCGCGTTGATGGTGACGCACGACCAGAACGAAGCGATGTCCATTTCCGACCGTATCCTGCTGCTTAACAACGGCAAAATTGAGCAACAGGGCACGCCGCAGGAGATGTACGGCTCGCCGAAGACGCTGTTTACCGCCGAATTTATGGGCAGCAACAATCGCCTGCACGGCAAGGTCACCGACGTGCGCGACGGCAGAGCGCGCATCGAAGGGAAAGGCTGGGTGCTGTGGGGCCAGGCCGGTGAAGGCGTGCAGAGTGGCGCTGACGCCACGGCAGTGATCCGCGTCGAGCGCGTCGCGGTGGTTGAGGGGCTAGGGGAAAATCAGCTTGAGCTGCCGCTGCTCACCAGCATGTACCTCGGCGACCGCTGGGAGTACCTGTTCCGCACGGTGGGGGATGATTTTGTGATCCGTGCGTATGGGCATGAGGTTCGGGATCCGCAGCACTGCCATCTTTCGCTGCCGGAGAAGCATGTTTGGGTGTTCCCGAAAGGGTGAATTTAAGAGGAAAAGGCTGCGGGATGCGGCCTTTTTACGTTAGAAAACAGGAACAGCGTACCAAAGATCCTCATTTTTTAGATAGGGCAGAATCGTCTGCCGGGGCGGAGTAAATCTATAAATGACTTTGAGGTCTCTGTTAAACCCGTGGTGATTCAGGGGCGGTTTGCCCCCTTATTCTTTGGGATAAGAAAATTCAGCAGTGACTAAATGCGATTCTGATTTACCTGATTGGACGTCATACGCGAAGTTATACCGCTCTCCAGGTGCAAATTTAAATCCGAACACAGGAAGACACCCGCCCTTTTGAACATACACGGGCTTGTCATCAAATATCTTGTGAAGAGAGTCGCTATTATCACTGTTGATTTGGATAGCAGTGATCCGTTCCTGTGGCTCCAGTGGTGACACCACACAAACTTGATTATCTTTGATTAATGCCGTTGTAGATTCACGATCTACCATTCGATCACCCGGCCCAGGGCATCCCGTTAAGATGAATACAACACCCAGCAACATTTTGTTCTTCATGTTTAACGCCCCTTCCCTGTTACGATTTTTTGGTAAAGCGAAGGGATATCCTGCAATAAATCTACGCCCCTGTACATCCCCATGCGCCCTGGTCTCTGATAGTAAGACCACTTACTGATCCCATAAACCAGTAGCAACCAGTAATCAGCTAAAATAGAGGCTTGCTGTTCAAGAGAGTAATCAGTGAGTTTTTCTTTATCCAGCCTGTAGGTATATTCAGCAGCCCAGCTAAAAGCTCCCCGCATTCTCACCCATTGCCCGTGTTGGTGTTGCCAGACATGCCCCAGTTCATGGATGAAAACATATTTATCTTCGATGAAGACCGAGTTTGCGGAAAAGTCTTCCCTGTACATCGACTTTCTGTACCATAACTCTCCGTTTGGAGTCATCGCGTAGTTTTGTTTTTGTAGTCCGAATGGTAAATAACTGTCGCAATGAATCCAGACACGGCTATAAACTATCGAATCACCGAACACCCTACGAGCCATTGCAATCTCGCCTAATGTCATCCGGCGTAATTTTCCTTCCTCTGCCTGTGCGCTCATAAACTGTCCTCCTTGTATGATTTATATCAGGGTATCCAGGGAGCATAAAACGCGCAACTAACAGATTTAGGACAATAGAAGACATAAAGCCCCGTTGATGATGCAGCAACAAGCGGAGCGTAGCGACTTCATCAGATTGTCAGAGGGATCACACCTTATCAGGGTGCTCGTGTACCGTCAGGAGCGTGAGCGAAGCGCTGGCAGAGCCTGCATATCGTGTGCAGGTACGTTTACCACTATACACCTGTTTACGTGCCTCATAAGGCCGCACATCGGGCTTTAATGCGTGATCAATCTGTTGATGGCATAACGATGCTTGGATGGGCTTTATCTTCACGTTTTGCTATCGCGGTGTGAGGATGCTACTGCCGCCAACGCTGAGTTATACTGTCATCTCACCATGTAACTTAGCGTGACAGTTACCAAGGGCGGATCAAAATGGTAGAACCCATAGGCAACAAAAAATAGGTAACTATTTAAGTTCCTGATAGAGAAGGCTTCAAAGACTTGTTTACAAGTGGAAATTCTGGAGCGGGCGAAGGGAAAACACCCCCGCTCCAAAGATCTCGTAATCCCATGGATTTGTTAACAAAAAATTTGTGCATTGTAGGAGGGTTTTGTAGGAGGAACTACAACGATTTACAAACCGCTTCACTCCAGAACGCTGATAAGTTTTAGCGCGTCACTTCTGACAGAATCTTGTATTCGCTCAGAGTCAGCGATCAATACCAAAGCCTCAATACTTAAACCATCCCTGATCACTTTTCGCGCTTTACTGAGACGGCTCCGGCAACTTTTCTCTGTATAACCCTCACGTGAGTGCATTTGCTCAATGATATAAGCGCTTGATAAATTTGAATCGGCAAAATGATGGTAGTAGTTTACGAAGCACTCCATCCCGATAGCCTTAAGGAGGGTGACCAGGGTAACACTACTCGTTATCTTATCTGGTTGATTCGATAACTCTTCCATAGGTTCGGGTGGAAGGGTTTGCATAGCCGCTTCATTGACTGAAGCCGAACTCCTTACAATCAATTCCTCTTTGATGGAACTAACTCGGGGATCAGTAAGAATCGCGCCCTTGAGGTTAACGATATGTGCGTTAACGTGGTCACTATGCCGAGCGTAATCTCGTATTACTTCATGTGGGATTTTGTAGGCATCAAGAATGTTGTAAGTTTCATCGAAAATAACGGCTATCAAATAATCAAAATCGGCAGCTTCATAGTTACGCAATGCACTGAGTTGCCGGGAAGGATTATCCGGCGTGACTCTCCTCGCTTTGATCTGCACTTTCTTGCCATCAGCATCAATGGCATCAGCACCCGCCGACGAATTACTGAGAAGAGTCATACCCAGTGCATTAGAAACCAGCCATTCAGCATAGTCACCAACAGGATTATTCTTGGTGCGAATGACACCTCTAGAACGCAACTGCGTTAAAATTTCGGAATGAAGTGACAGCAATTCAAGATTATTCAGCGCATTTAGCCAATCATATGATGTTAAATGATTATTTTTCAAAAACACTCTCCATTGCCGAAGTGAAATGCCACTGTAACGCCTACGTAACGCACCTGGATTTTGATGTTTTGTCGACTCTTATAGAAGAGTAAGACTGATTCATAGGTGTCTCATCTTTTGCCAAAGAAGACTGTTCATTAATACAGCATCCAGAATTTATAAACTTACACTTACTTCACTTTCTCAGTTTGCCCCACCGCACTGCCGAAACAATACCCCAGTTGCCACTGGCATTGGGCCTACGCCATTTTGCTGTCTCCATGCTACGGAGATACTCAAGAGCTTCAGAAAACGTGCCAAAACGCTTCTGAACCGCTTTATCACCTACGCCAAACGAACCATCACGGGTGCTCGCCAAACCGGGGTGAAAACAGGAACCATCGGCTGCGTATGGAACCAACAGTTCAGGATCGTTATCTTCAGATGAGTCAGACGCTAACAACTGCCACGGCTCAACACTGAGAGCATTAGCCAGCACCTCAATCGCATCCAAAGACGCATTAGAACCGCCGCGTTCAATGCGGCTCATATAGCTACGAGCAAACCCACACCGATCGGCAAAGGCTTCCTGACTCATTCCGGTGGCAATGCGCAACTCTTTTACTCGTTGTCCAAACAGTTTTCTCAGGGTCATGTTCATGCTCTGAATTTGCGCAGATGTCCACTAAAGAGCCACGCACCAATAGTGACATTTTGAGTCAATGCGTTATCATGCGGTTAAAATCACCGCTGGGGTGGATTCTGAGGGATAACAACATGTCAAAAACACGGCTTAGTAAGCCCGGTTTTTCTGCCAAGTCTGTGCTGACCATTATGTTAATCGCTGCGTCATCTGCATCTTATGCAGCAGAAAGCATCGATCAACTGGCGACGCGCATCGGTATGGATCACTTTCGGGAAGCGATTAAGAATGGCGACCGTAACGCCTTTAAAACTCTACCGGCAAAAGGCTATAAAAACGGTCTTACCGGGCTGCTCATCAAAACTAACACCTACGTTAACCCCGAATACAGCTTTGCTGATTGCGATACGGACACCGTTATTATCTCGGCGCAAGAACATAAAACACTCCCTGGTTGCCGCATATCTTTAAAGCTAGCGACTAAAGATGCTGACGGTAGCTATCACGATAATGGCATTCGCATCGAATACGGTATTGCGACCGGTTCCAAAAAGTTTATCGCCAACAATTCAATGTGGGCACAACATGCCATCAGCGGTGATAAAGTGTTAGAAGGTGCTATCCACCCGGATAAAACAAATAACCATAAAGATCAAATGTGCATGGGTATGGCTCAATTTACTGCAAACGTAACCGAAGGCCGAAACGGAGGAATGAGCAAAGGTGAATATTATCAGCGACTTGATAATATGAACGGTAAGTCCGAAGTCACTCCTCAAATGATCATGCTCTATAAGACCTTCGTTGACTACGTATATGAACACCCGAAACAAGATGCTCAGGTTTCAGCGGCCTTTGTTTACAATAACT